>NZ_JBNGOY010000027.1:0-78715 GCF_050589805.1 Carboxylicivirga fragile
TCCCCTTCAGGGGATTTAGGGGTAGTAAAAAAGGATATTTGATTACAAATTAAAAGTAACCTAGATTGTGATTTTTACTTTTTGGACACCCTCTTATATTTTAGTCTTATTTATTTCTGCTTATAGGCCGTTTTCAGATTCTTCAAAATAGTAAATCCTCTATCAACATCTTCATCATTTACAATAATCGTAAACTCATTGGTAGTTGAAATCACTTCTTTAATGTTAACGCCTTCCCAGGCAATGGCTTTGAGTATGTGATAGTAAAATCCAGTTACAGCCACATTGGCTGTTGGTAATTTTAAGGTAATGGCTGAAAGTTCACTTTGTTTCAATAAGCATTCTTCCTCGGCAAAGTACTTCTCAACCAAATCTTCGTAGGTTGAGCTAACTACTAAGTTCGATTCAAATACTCCTCGCACCAGAGTGTAGAATACATCCTGCTGTATACCAATTTCCTGCATTACGCGGGTGTGGCTCTTAAAGATGCTGTTGCTGTTTCTAAAGGTAAAGTCGGTAAGATTTGAACGTACGATAATATCTCCAAGAGATTCAAGTAACTTTTGAAGGTTCTTATTTAATGTGTAGTCTAACTGCGGTGCCAACCTATTTAGCGACATGACAATGGCGCCTTGTTTCACTGGTTTTTCAGTTAGCTTTTCAACCATTGGTTGTATTTGGCGAGCCAAGGAGGAGATATTAATTAATCCTTCGCATAGGGCTTCAATTACAAAAGGTTTTACTTTTATTACAGCTTCAACTGCTTGACTAACTGTTTTCATACCGCTTTGATTAAGGTGTATTCAAATGTGCATTAATTTATGAATTCGAGACAAATATATGCATTGTTAAGATATTAACAAAGTGTTATAAAGAAGTTTTATTTGTTTAAAAATTTTCATTACCTACAAGCATTTCATATTTTTGACGCATATAATTACAGGATGGGTATGAAGAAATTTGATTTACAGGGCTCAATTGTCGCGATAGTTACACCATTTTTAGAAAATGGAGACATAGATGTTGATGCATTTGATGCACTTATAGATTTTCATTTGAATAATGACACTGATGGTATCGTTGTTTGTGGAACAACAGGAGAAACGCCTGCTTTAACGGGCGATGAAGATGCTTTTTTAATTGAGCGTGCTGTAAAAAGAGTTAATGGTAGAATTCCGGTGATAGCTGGTACAGGTAGTAACTCTACCCAAGAGTGTATTAAATATAGTCGTAAAGCTGAAGCAATTGGTGTAGATGCGGTTTTGGTGGTTGGACCCTATTATAATAAGCCTACAGAGAAAGGGATGTACATGCATTTCGCAACTGTTGCCGAAGCCATTGATGTGCCTATTGTTTTATATAATGTTCCATCTCGAACAGGTTCTCGTATATCGGTTGGAGTTGCTATTCGTTTAGCCAATGATTTTGAGAATATTGTTGCAATCAAAGAGGCGTCGGGAGATATGACATTGTTCGCAGAACTTATTGCCCTGCGACCAGCAGGCTTTAAAGTATATAGTGGTGATGATTTTCTTGCTGCATCGGCCAATGTGCTGGGTGCAGATGGTTGTATATCGGTTATTGCCAATGTTATTCCAAAGGAGTTTGCTCAACTAATGAAATACTCCTTGAATGCACAAGTAAAAGAAATGAATGCAATATTCTATAAATACCTCCGCTTAATGGATTTGATGTTTATTGAGTCTAATCCTATACCTGTTAAAACCACTCTGGCTTTAATGGGCAAGGTAGGAGAGGTGTTTCGTTCTCCTATGTGCGGCATGGAAGAAGCTAATAAAGCATTATTATTAAATGAATTAAAAAAACTTGAGATTATATAATATAATTTTAAAGTTGTTGATGGATAGAAAAGAGAGCTTCAAAGGAGGTTCTCTTTTTTTTTGTTAGTGCCATGTCTCTTTTATAAATCTTATATGTTTACAGCGTTTTTCAGTGATGGTATGAAACTTACACAGGTTATTTACCGTAGAAAGTGAAGCAGATACCTAAATTCCAAAACCATATTAAACTTTTTGTTATTTTCAAACATTTCATTTATGAAGTATAGAAGTAAAATTCAACTGTACATTTTAGGTGCTACAGCGTTAATCTATGCTGCGGCATTTGGGTATTTTTTAGTGCGTTATGCTAATCAAACTACCCGTGAATCGTTTAAACTAGTTGATATTACAGTAAGTGATAATGCGCATAAAGTACTTGCTGATTTAAATGTGGATATCGGTTTGTCACGTTCCTTAGCTCATACCATAGGTGCTTATAGGGCAATTGAACCAGAGAAACAAATGAAGGTGTTTGAAACGATTATTTTTGATACCCAAAAAAAATCACCTGATTATGTAAGTATCTGGGCAAGTTTTGAGCGAAGTGCTTTTGTGGATTCATGGGACAAACCTTATGGCAGGGACGTTATTTCTGCAATGCGTATTGGTGAGGAGTTTAAATTAAATCGGTACACTAAAAATTTGGATGGTGATGTTGTAGGTAGTTCCTATCATAATCTTAAGACTGCGAAACGAGAAGCATTTGATAACCCATATTGGTACTCATTGACAGAAGACGGTGAGAATATGACCCTTATAACTAGTGTTTGTGTTCCCATATTAGAAAATGATAATTACATTGGTTTAGCTGGTTTAGATATTGATTTACAGCGCTACGATAAAATAACAAGAGAAATAAAGCCATTTGAATCATCGGATGCGCTATTGATTTCTAACGATGGTCAGTTTGTTACAGCTCCTGATCCAGCTATGTTAGGTAAAAATATTTATGAATTTTTCCCTGATATGAAATCCCATGAAATCATTGAAAAGATTCAGGAAGGTGAGAATTTTTCCTTTATGTTTGAAGATAAGGGGGTCGAAAAATACTGTTCATTTGCTCCTATTGTACTAGGGGAAAGTATAACTCCATGGTCATTAGTTTTGGTAACCTCGAAGAGTGAAATTATATCAGAATTAAGAAGTACCCAAGCGATTATGATTCTTGTTGGTTTGCTTGGATTGATATTAATTGGTCTTTTGGTACGTAGAATAGCTAATAGTGTTGTTAACATTATAGAAAGATTCACTGTTTTTGCCAATGAAATAAATGACGGTAATTTAAAAGCTGAGGTGGATGTTGAGCGAAATGATGAAATTGGGGAACTAGGACGAGCGTTGAAAGCCATGTCTAATTCCATTTATAAAATGGCCTTAGGTTTGCATAAGAGTGGAGATGAAATTACTGATACTTCAAAGTATTTAAATGATAGTTCTCAATCCTTGACAGGCCTAGCAAATCGTCAGGCAGCAGCTGTAGAGGAAGTAGCCTCTTCAATGGAGGAGATGGCTGCGAATATTGCAGCAAGTACTGAGAATGCTAAAAAAACGGAAGAAATTGCCATGACTGCTCAGCAAGAATTAGGTGATACGGTTGAAGCTGTTCGAAGTTCTCATGAAGAGATTCAACAAATTGTAGATAAAATATCCGTTATTTCCGACATTGCCTTTCAAACCAATATTTTGGCGCTTAACGCTGCTGTAGAAGCTAGTCGTGCCGGCGATTCTGGTAGAGGTTTTGCTGTTGTTGCTGCCGAAGTGCGTAAATTAGCCGAGCGTAGTCGTGACGCTGCTGATAGTATTTCATCATCGGCGGAAGATGTGCTGACAAGCTCATCAAAAGCAAGGGAGAAAATCGAAATATTATTACCGGAGATACAGAAAACGACGGAATATGTACGCGAGATATCTACGGCTGGCATGGAACAAAACAATGGTGCGATGCAAATTAATAATTCTATTCAGGATATAAATGAGAGCACGCAACATAGTGCAGCTTCAGCTGAGGAATTTTCTGTGACAGCTGTTGAGTTGACTAAGCAATCTGATGAACTGAAGAAAGCAATAGGGAAATTCCAGGTATAATAACTGTGTTAGTTAAAATAAATAAAGGGTAGATTAACAGTGTGTTTTTCTACCCATTTTATTGCATAACTTACTGAATTAAATACTGACGTATTGCGGCTAGGCTTTCGTTGGGCTTTTCCCCAATCATGTTGTGACCAGCGTTCTTTACAATCTCCATTTTTGCCTTAGGAAAGAAACTCATATGATATTCCTGAATATCTTTTCCAATGAGGGTATTGCATTCGCTTACTAAAAATAAAACTTCGTTATTGAAGTTCTGAAGTCCTGAAACTAGGTCCATTTCCAATTCTCCTTTGCTATTGACACCTGATTTACGTATGCCTTGAGATGCTTGCATTCCAAGACGCCAAAATTTTGTTGAATCAGAACTTAGGTCTTCATTACAAAAATATTTTGCCATTGGATGATCTTCAATATCGTTCATGCCAATAATACGAGCCATTAGGTAATCCATACCAGCTTCTTCATCAGGGGCGTTTACCTTTGTTGATTCTAAAACAGCTTTTAGCATACGCCAGACTGTTTTGAAAGTCATTGGAGGCATCATTCCGTTGCTTCGTTCCATAAATGAATTGGCTGTTTCTGTGTTAAGAAAACCAGGCTCAGCTAATACTGCTTTATCAACTTTATCAGGATGTGCTGCAATATACCCAGAAGTCAACATGGCTCCCCAACTATGTCCAATTAGGTGAACTTTGCCATTGGGACTGTAATAATCAACAATGCTGTTTAAATCACTTAATGAGGACTCCATCGAGAGCTCACTTATATCAACACGCGGTGAAAGGCCTGTTCCTCGTTGATCATAAAATACAATTCTGAATGAGTCAGATAGAGCTTGTAAGGGAAGTAGATAACGATAATCTTGCCCTGGACCTCCATGAACAACTATGATGGTTTGAGCAGTGTCTACTCCAAATGTTTCAGCATGAAAAGTGACACTGTCAATGGTTATATGCGGTATGCTTGCATCGTTAGCCACCGTTTTGGGAATTTCAAATTGGGGCTCAACAGAAAAATAGGTGATAAGAAGAAAAGTAGTTATGGCAAGGAATATCAAGCCAATTGTTTTGACAGTTATTTTAAGTAGTTTCATGATTAATAAAATACTGAATTTTTATTGATATTAGATGGAATAATAGGAAATTTGTATCAAGTGAAGATATCATTTTTTAATCGGTATTTTTTCACTAAATCGAACAATTAAATTTCAAAAATTAAAACACATATATTATGCTTGATGTTCTCAATAATCACAGATCAATACGAAAATATACTAATGAAACCATTAGCGATGACTTGTTAAATGAAATTTTAGAGGCTGGTATTCGAGCTTCAACCACTGGTAATATGCAAGTATATAGTGTTGTTGTAACCCGCAAAGAAGGTAGAAAAGAAGCCTTGGCACCTTTCCATTTTAATCAACCAATGGTGAAAAATGCACCCGTTACACTAACATTTTGTGCTGATTTTAATCGCTTTAACAAGTGGTGTGTTCAGAATAACGCGCAACCTGGATATGATAATTTCTTATCGTTCGTAACTGCATCTATTGATGCCTTGTTAGTTGCGCAAAATGTTTGTGTGGCTGCTGAAGCTAAGGGTTTAGGAATTTGTTATTTGGGTACAACTACTTATATGGCAGATAAAATTATTGATTTATTGAAATTACCAGCAGGGGTAGTGCCGGTAACAACCGTAACGCTTGGTTATCCTGATGAAAAGCCAGAATTAACAGATCGCTTACCGCTGGAAGCGGTTGTGCATTTTGAAACGTACAAAGATTATTCGAATGAGGATATTAATCGTTTGTATGCTGAAAAAGAGCAATTGGAAGAAAATAAGGCATTTGTTGCTGAAAATAACAAAGAAAGCCTTGCGCAGGTATTTACTGATGTTCGCTATAAAAAAGCAGACAATGAGCACTTTAGTGGTGTTCTTTTAGAAGTGCTGAAAAAACAAGGGTTTATGTAGAACACTTTTAAGAATTACTAAAATTTAGTGTTAGAAAAAAGATAAAGGCAAGCGCATTTGATGTGTTTGCCTTTACTTTTGGGTCGTTAGTCAATTTCTTATTGCTATCATCTGTTAAGTCTATTATCTTGCTATTAGTTTATATGATTTCAATAATTCAGCACGACAATTGGAATCAATGAAGACTATGAAATTTAAATCTATATCATATGAAGAGAATCGTTTTCGCAATAGCAGCGATACTATGTTTTAACTTCGCACAAGCCCAGTCTTTGGAAGACTATTTGTCGAAGTATACACAAGAAAATGGTAAGCAATACCTTCAACCATTTGCTGATGCTTTTTCAGCCGACTTTAACAGTGGTTTATTTCACAATGCACGTGTTAAAAAAATGGGTTTTCAATTGTACATTGGTGTAGTTGCACAGGTGGCAGTTATTCCGTCGAGTGCAAAGCATTTTAATGCATATACCGAAAGTTCGTTATATCCACCTCAAGGGCCATATAGTGTTCCAACTGTTTTCGGTCCATCTGAAGGTAAAGTTGTTGATGTTGGGAATGGCTTAGAATATGCTTTCCCAGGAGGTTTCGATTTGGATTACATGCCATTAGCCATGCCACAAATAACCATTGGATCAGTATTTGGAACCGATTTTACGGCTCGTTATGCGTCTGTTGATGTTACTGATGTGGGTAAGGTTAAAGTATTTGGTTGGGGACTTCGTCATAGTATTGATCAATATTTGGATGTGCTACCTGTTGATTTAACGGTAGGTTACTATAATCAGACTTTTAAGATTGGTGAATACATGGATGCTAAGGCAAATGTAATTAATCTTCAAACGAGTTACTCTATTCCATTCTTAACTTTCTATGGCGGTTTAGGTTATGAAAATAGTAAGGTGGATGTGCAATATACTTACGAAGGTCCTGATATTTCTGAAACAGATATCAGTGAAGGTGACCAGATTAGTTTTAATATGGAAGGTGCCAATACAATGCGTTTCACACTTGGTTTAACACTGAACCTTGGCCCAGTTAAAATTCATGGTGATTATAACATGGCCAAGCAAAATACTTTTGCACTTGGATTGGGAATCGGAATTAATGAAAAATAATAATATAAAATAGAAATGATTATGCGTAAGTTACTATTTATAGCAGCACTTGTAATAGGGATGTCTGCTTGCGAAGAGAAAGAAATTAATTTGTACCCGAGCATCGAGGAAAGTGCCAAGGTCGACATAACCACTGGTGATTTTGAGGAGTCAGCTATAATTTATAGTTCAGCTATTTCAAATGCAGTTGACGAAGCTGTTGATGGAGATGGCGATATTGAGCGTGTTGTTATTGAAGGAATATGGTTTGAGTTAACGCCAAAATCTAAAAATACAGCTCAATCAATGACAGTGAATTTGAGTATCAAGAAATGGGGAACTGAAGAATATGAAGCTATTCTTGATGACTTCACTTTTGATATTAAGGAAGGTAAAGTCAATTTCATTAAAGAGTTAAAAGCGGCTGGTATACTTGTTTTAAAAGAGCAAATTAATGCATTGGCTCTGGGAACTGCTAGCAATGATATTAAGTTTGAAATTGAAGGAGATGTTACTCCTGAAGGTTCTGAAGTAAATGTTGAACTTGAAGTATTTGTTAGTGGTACAGTTGTTTATGGAACTACTATCTAAAAGTAAATTATTATAAGAAAAAAGTGTTACCGCTATGGTAACACTTTTTTTATGGGTTCATCTTTGAGTTTTGTTGCTAATCGCGATGGTTGTACGTTGCTGTAGCTTGTGCTGTTGGCATCACTAATATATCGTTGATGTTGACATGTGGTGGGCGTGTCACAACAAATTCAATGGTGTCCGCAATGTCTTCAGCAAAAAGCGGAGTTAGGCCTTTGTAAACATTATCTGCTTTAGTTTCATCACCATGATAGCGCACCACTGAGAATTCAGTTTCTACCATGCCTGGAGCAACAGAGCTTACCTTAATGCCGTGTGGAAGTAAATCAATGCGCATGCCTTTTGTAATGGCATCAACCGCATGTTTTGAGGCACAGTACACATTTCCGTTAGCATATACTTCCTTACCAGCAATGGATGATATGTTTACAATTTGACCGCTTTTGCGTTCGATCATTCCCGGTATGATCTGTTTCGATAGCCAAAGTAAGCCTTTTACATTGGTGTCAATCATTTGCTCCCAATCACTCCAAAGTCCATCTTGAATTGGATCAGCGCCTGCTGCCAAACCCGCATTGTTTATAAGTAAGTCAATTTTATTCCAATCGCTGGGTAATTGATTGATAGCTATGGATGTGGCCTCTTTGTCGCGGATATCAAAGGCAAGTGGTAAAACTTTTATTTCGAATTTATCCTCTATTTCGATCTTTAGTTCATTTAAACGCTCCGAACGTCGACCTGTTATAATTAATTGATAGTCCAATTGTGCCAATTTCAGGGCAGTTGCCTTTCCAATGCCAGATGTTGCACCAGTTACGATTGCTATTTTATTCATGTTCTAAATATTTGTAGTTCTACGCTCAGTTTGGATTTTGGGTTATTTTATTTACTTTCATCATATAAAATGTGTACGCCAAAAGTTTAAGTGCAAAAATAGACTAGTTTTTTAGTTTAATATCATCTGAAGAGCTCAAAAATTGTAGTTATGGAAACATCTTTACCAATTAAGGAAGAAGCTGAAAGATTAAATATCTGTTCGGAGGAATTTGATAAAATAAAGGAAATACTTAATCGAGAGCCCAATGGTTTGGAGCTGGAGGTATTTTCTCTGTTGTGGTCTGAACATGCTAGCTATAAGAGCTCATTGAAGTGGTTAAAAACACTTCCCGTTGATGGTGATAAAGTTTTGGTAAAGGCAGGAGACGATAGTGCTGGAGCCGTTGATTTAGGTAATGGTTTAGCTTGTGTTATGAAAGTTGAATCGCATAATCACCCATGTTCTATTCAACCTCGCTTGGGAAGTATAACCGGATTGCGTACCGTAACTCGTGACATTACTGCCATGGGAGCCCGACCATTATCAGTTTTAAGCTCCATGCGATTTGGTGAGGGCAAGCGCGATACTGCTCGATGGTTGTTTGCTGAGGTTTCGGATGGATTAAGTGAATTTGAGAAAGGTTTTAATGTACCCATAGTTGGAGGTGAAACATATTTCTCTGAAGGATATAATTCAAGTCCTGTTGTAAATAATTTATCAATAGGAGTTGTTGAGAAAAGTAAGATAGTTGAGGGCAAAGCTTCGGGAGTAGGAAACCTTATTCTTGTTGTTGGTGCATTAACTGGTAAAGATGGAATTGATTCGGATGTATTTGCTTCCGATTTATTAGCCGAAGTAAGTACAAAAGCGGTTGCTATGGAGCAATTAATGGATGTTTCAAGTGAGCGTAATTTGGTTGATTTGGTGCAGGAATTAACTTCAGGTATATCACTGAAAGGGCTTAACACAATCGGAACACATGGGATAATTGGTGCTGCATGTGAGATGTCTACCAAAGGTAAGGTTGGTATAAACTTAGAATTAGAAAATGTAAAACATAGGGATGAGGTATTAAATGCTCGTGAGGTTTTATTGTCTCAAACATGGGCACGCATTATGGTTTGTATTGAACCTAAGGACCTGAAAGAATTAAGCACTTTGGTTGAAAAGTACAACTTGTCGGTTTCTACCTTAGGGCAGGTTGTTGAAGGTGATTTGGTGAGCTGTAACTATAAGGGTGAATGTATTGGTGAGTTTCCATCTCAATATATGGGCTTAGGAGAATTAGCACCGCATATCAATCTGCCTGGTAAAAGTATAAAACAAGAAGCTCTTGATATTAAGCTTGATCTATATAACGAACCCGATCATTATCCGGATGTGATTAAGCAAATGTTAGTGAATTTAAATGTTACATCGAAACGCTGGTTGACAGATAAATTTGAAAGGTCGTTAAATAAAGAAGGTCTCAGTCACCAATATCCTTCAGATGCTGCTTTCATTGATTTAGAGGGAACGAATCAGGCCTTGGCAGCTACCATGGATTGTAACTCAGCATACATGCAAACCGATGCCAATATAGGTGCTCAAATAGCAGTTGCCGAAGCGGCACGAAATATTGTTTGCGGTGGTGGTGTACCATTGGCTATCTCTGATTGTTTAAACTTTGGTAATCCGAAGGATGAAGAAATATATGGCACTTTTATAGATTCGATTAAAGGGATAACAAAGGCTTGTCAGGACTTTAAAATTCCGGTTATAAGTGGTAATGTGAGTTTTTATAATCAACGATCCGAAGAGGGGCAGTTGAAAGCAATTACGCCAACCCCTGTTATAGGGATGGTTGGTTTGGTTGAAGATAAACGACACCATTCTACTTTATCGTTCCGTCACAAAGGCGATATGATCTTTATAATCGGCAAATCGCGTAACGATGTTAATTCATCGGAATATGCACATAGTGTTTTAAATGTTAAGAAATCAATTCCGCCTTATTATAATGTAGAAGAAGAATTAGAACTTCAGGCAACCATATCTGAAATGATTCGTGTTGGTTTGGTGCGTTCGGTGCACGACGTGTCCAACGGAGGATTGTTCTTTAGTTTATTGGAATCTGGTATTCCATTGGAGTTTGGTTTTGATATTACATCGGATGCTGAGGTTCGAAAAGATGCCTTTTTGTTTGGTGAATCACAGAGTAGGGTTATTGTGTCAGTATCTCCGGCCAAGCAAGACGATTTTGTTGATTTTATGATTGATAAAGGAGTTGCTTTTTCAATACTCGGACATGTAACGAAGGGAGAACTTCGTATTGATGATGAATCGTACGGATACATAAAAGATTTAAAAAAGCTTTTTGAGGCGCGTTTAGGACAGTGGGTTGATGATGAATAATATTCTATTCGTTAAAACAAATTTAGGAAAGAACCGTTTGTTATACGGAATAAATTAAAAAGAAGAAATGAAGTTAAATAAAGTATTGGTCATAGTAGGAATTTGTGTGGTAGCTGGGATATCTTCTTTGTCTTCAATCTCAACTGAGGTCGACGATTATGTAAAGGTTGGTGATCAAATTCCGGTAATCTCATTAAATGGCGAAAATAGCAAGATTACAAATGCCGATTTGAAAGGTAAAACAGTCTTGATTAATTTCTTTGCCACCTGGTGTCCTCCTTGTGTTAAGGAATTGCCTGTGTTGCAAAAGGATGTTTGGGAGACATATAAGGATGATGACAACTTTGTGTTACTGGTTGTAGGTCGTGAACATAGTATTGAAGATTTAAAATTATTTGCTAAGAAAAAGGGGCTGGATCTGCCTTTTTATCCCGACCCTGAACGAGAAATGTTTTCGAAGTTTGCTAAACAATCAATACCTCGCAATTATATTATAAATAAGGAAGGTAAAATTGTATATAGTTCGGTGGGGTATAGCCATGAAGAATTTGAGAAACTTAAGAACGTTTTAAAAGCCGAATTAAAATAAAAAGCAAAATAATATCAAAAGAAGGGAATAAGTCTTATCGATTTTATTCCCTTTTTTTCGCGACGAATTGTATTTTTGCGCTAAATAAAACTTAGAATGACAGTTAAACCATATAAGTCTTCGGAAGGTTCGAAGAAAACTCAGGTTGCAGGAATGTTTAATAACATTGCGCCTAAATACGATTTTTTGAATCACTTTTTGTCTTTAGGCATTGATAAGATATGGCGTAAACGTGCTATTAACCTTTTGAAGGATATTCCTAATCCTTTGATTTTAGATGTAGCTACCGGGACTGGTGATCTTGCGATTGAGGCCAATAAACGACTTAACTGCAAGGTGGTTGGTGTAGATATATCAACTGAGATGTTGAAGGTTGCTGATGAAAAATTGGTAAAACGTGAATTGACCGAGGTAATTAGCGTTCAAGAAGGGGATTCTGAAAACCTGCCTTTTGAGAATGATACATTTGATGCTGTGATTGTTGCTTTTGGTGTTCGAAACTTTGAGAACCTGAATAAGGGACTTACGGATATGGGTCGTGTTTTAAAACCTGGAGGGAAAATGGTTGTTTTGGAGTTTTCGAAACCAGCTTATTTTCCATTTAAACAACTGTACTTGTTTTACTTCCTCTATATTCTGCCTTGGTTGGGTGGGCTTATCTCAAAGGATAAAGCAGCTTATACTTATTTGCCTGAGTCGGTATTGAATTTTCCGGATGGAAAAACATTTGATTCTGAACTTGTGAAGGCAGGTTTAAGTCCTATTAAACGCTACAAGCAAACAATGGGAATAGCAACAATTTATTTTTCTGAAAAGCCTAAGCAATAAAAAACGCTTTATTTAGTTTACATACATAGCACAAAAAACATTTCATTGAAGTTATTCATATACATATTTATTGCTTTAGTTTTCTTTTCAACATCGCTCGATGCTCAGGTTGACAAGCGTATAGCAAATTTGCGTGGTTTCGATGAGCGAAAGCTTCATTTTGGTTTCTTGCTGGGTATTAATACAATGGATTTCCGTGTGTATAATAATGGGAATTCCATAAATCAGGAAGGAGAACGTTTATATGCCGATGTTATTTCTCTGCAGCCAGGATTGAATATTGGTATTGTTACGAGCCTGAGATTAAAGCCAAATTTGAACCTTCGATTTTTACCAGGTATTAGTTTTGGTCAGCGAGACCTAAGTTATATTCGTTATGATGAGAATGGTGATTTTATTGAACGTGAAGAACCTTTGAAAATTAAATCAACCTTTTTAGAATTTCCTTTACTGATTAAGTACAATGCTTTACGTATGCACAACGCCAAACCTTATATTATTGGTGGAATAAATGCACGCTACGATTTGGCCAAGAATGTACAGGATAGACTTCTACTTAATTCAATGGATATGTACCTGGAAGCAGGGGCCGGTTTTGATTTTTACATGACTTACTTCCGTTTTTCGTTAGAGCTTAAGGCTTCTATTGGTTTTGCTAATATGCTTAATCCTGCTGGCACAGGTGAGGAAAGGGATATACCTTATACAGAGGCATTGGATGCGCTTCGTTCCCGAATATTCTGCTTGACCTTCTATTTTGAATAAATTGACTTACCTTTGTCTCCGATTGCATTGGCATTGAATTAGCACCTTCTCGTGCATAATTTTACAGTATTTATGAAAAGTGAAATTGATTTAAGGCTTTCTCCTAAGGAAGCTTCAGATGAAGCATATTATTTGCCCTTAGTGGCAAAGAAAATGAAGGTGGCACCTAATAAAATTACATCAATGCGAATTATGAAACGCTCCATTGATGCAAGGAAAAGACCTATTGTGGTTCAACTAAAGATTGAAGCATACGCCAATGCTAAGCCTCCAAAACAAGAAGAAGTAAAGTTTGATTACCCTGATGTAAGTAACTCGCCGGAAGTAATTGTGGTTGGAGCTGGGCCGGGTGGTTACTTTGCAGCGCTTCGTTTAATTGAGCTTGGCATGAAACCAATTGTTTTGGAACGTGGTAAAGGTGTAAATGAGCGGAAAAAGGATTTGGCCTTGCTTAACCGAAATGAAGCAGTTAATACCGAATCGAATTATGCTTTTGGTGAGGGAGGAGCTGGAACTTTTTCAGATGGAAAGTTATATACACGAAGTACCAAACGGGGTGATTTTAAAAAGGTTCTTGAAGTTTTTCATTATCATGGTGCCGATCAGGAAATAATGATTGATGCGCATCCTCATATTGGAACTGATAAGTTGCCGAGCGTTATTAAGTCAATGCGCGAATCTATTCAACAAGCAGGCGGGAAAGTGTTGTTTGATACTAAAGTGAGCGATTTACTTGTTGAGAATAGTAAAGTAACCGGAGTTGTAACAGAGAGTGGGGATAAAATATTGGGTCGATCAGTAGTGTTAGCAACCGGACACTCGGCACGCGATATATATTATATGCTACATAATAAGTCGATTCAGTTAGAGGCAAAAACATGGGCCATGGGTGTGCGTGTTGAGCATCCTCAAGATTTAATCGACGAAATTCAATATCATTCGCAGAAAGGAAGAGGTGATTACTTGCCAGCTGCAACTTATAGCATGTCGTGTCAAATGGCCAATCGTGGCGTGTATTCATTCTGTATGTGCCCCGGGGGATTCATCGTGCCGGCTATGACGGATGCGGATGAAATGGTTGTTAATGGTATGTCGCCATCGCGTCGTGATTCTCCTTTTGCCAACTCAGGTATGGTGGTTGAGGTTAAACCTGAGGATATTGGCGAGTTTCAAAATAAAGGTGTTTTAGGTGGACTGGAATATCAGAAAGAATTAGAGCGTTTGGCTTTTGTAAATGGTGGAAATGGGGTTGTTGCTCCGGCTCAGGGCTTGGCAGACTTTGTTGATGGTAACTTGTCTTTCGAATTATCTGAAACTTCCTATGTGCCTGGAGTTATTGCTTCGCCTTTACATTTTTGGTTACCAGAGAATATTGGAGAGCGCTTGAGAAATGGTTTTGCCCATTTTGATAAGCGTGCCCGTGGTTTTGTAACAAACGAAGCCGTTGTGTTGGGTGTTGAAAGTCGAACGTCTTCACCAGTACGTATACCAAGAGATAGAGAATCTTTTCAGCATGTTCAAATTGAAGGACTGTTTCCCTGTGGGGAAGGAGCAGGTTATGCGGGCGGTATTGCGTCTTCAGCCATAGATGGCGAACGCTGCGCCGAAAAAGCTTTTGAATTCGTATCTGGAAAATCAGTGACTGAGAAGTCTTAGCCTAGTCTGCGTCTGAACTCTGCACATATAATAGCCGTGGCAACAGATACATTTAATGATTCGCTCGTTGCTACTTCTGGTGGATAATTAGGAATGAAAAGGCGTGAGCTCACGTAAGGTTCAAGTTTATCCTGAATGCCTTTTCCTTCGTTCCCCATAATTATTAAACCATTGTTATTAAGTTCTTCTTGATATAGGTTTTTACCATCTAAGAAAGTGCCATATACCGGACAGTTTAAGGATTTGTATTCTTCAAAGAAAGGTAACGTTTCAACATAATGAGTTTGAATTCTGGCGATGGCACCCATGGTTGATTGAATGGTTTTGGGGTTGTAGACATCCGCACAAGCTTTGGAGCAAATTACTGATTTTATGCCAAACCAATCTGCCAATCGAATGATGGTTCCAAGGTTACCTGGGTCTTGTATATCATCCAGAAACAAACATAGTTGGTTTTTTAATGTATTCATTTCAAGCCTATGACTATTTTGCTCAAAAACACCAATGATAGAAGGTGTGCTTTTAAAACCTGAAACTTTTTTTATCGAATCGCTACTCGTCTTAATTATTTCCACATCAGTATTTAACGAACTCTGGGTGCTGATCCATTTTTCATCTACTATTAAGTATTGGCAGTTAAGGTCTGATTGTAATAAATCCAGTACTAATTTTTGACCTTCAGCAACGAATAGTTTTTCCTGATCGCGTATTTTCTTTCGACCTAATGCGGTTATGTGTTTCTGCTTGTTTTTACTTAACATCTGAAAAATGTGTGATTGTTGCCGTAAAGTTATACCTTCTCCATCTAATTAAATATCTTTATCGCACTTTTATCGATACAATTGTTCTGGCTATCGATTATTAGATTGATGAAAATCTGTATTAGTAGAAAATTCCCAAGTTGTTTTGGGTTCAATTATTCATAGTGGTGAGTAAAGGGCGTGTAGTTATAGTTTTTGTTTTTATTCTGTTAGGCTGGGGGTGTAGTACAACCAAATATGTTCCCGAAGGTGCTTCTTTATTGAATAAAATTGAAATAGAGAATTCTGCTAAAGATGTTTCGAAGGAGCAAATAAAGTATTACGTACGGCAAAGAGAGAATGTTAAGATTATAGGTTTTTGGCGCTTCCATCTTGGCATGTATAATCTTTCTGGTAGAGATGATGAAAAGGGTTTCAATAAATGGTTACGCCGTATCGGAGAAGCTCCTGTTCTGTATGATGAAATACTCAAGGAAAAATCCAAAGAACAAGTAGCCCTTTTTCTAAATAGTAAAGGCTACTTCAATGCCACGGTCAGCGATACTGTTATTTATACATCTGCTAAAAAAGCAAAGGTACGTTACACCGTGAATCCAGGAGAGCGCTACCATTTAAATCGTGTTGACTTTAAGGTGGATGATGATTCCTTGCGTTCCATTGTTTATTCTGATACAATTAATAGCTTATTAAAAAAAGGTGAGCCCTTCGATTCAGACTTGCATGATAAGGAACGAGAGCGATTGACGCGATTAATCCGAAACGATGGGTATTACGACTTTAGTAAAGAGTATATTTATTTCATGGCCGATAGCTCGTTGCGAAATAATTCGATTAATGATTCTTTGATAATTGTAAAAGATCAGCAAAAATTTATCGATGGTCAAGATACTTTGGTAAATCACCGTAAGTCAAAAATAAAGGACGTTTATTTTTTAGTTGGTTTCGATGCTAAAAAAGCACTTGAGAACAGAGATGATTACATGAGCACTTTTGATACTCTGATGTATCAAGATTGTCATATCTTATATGGTGAAGATTTGAAGTTTAGAGCCGAAGTACTTATTAATTCAAACTACATATTCCCGGGGCAGTACTATAACGATGATCAGGTTAAGAGAACTCAGGATCTATTGTCCGATTTGCAGTTATTTCGTTTCATTAATATTCGTTTTAAGCAGATCGAAGGAGAGTATGATGAGCATGGTAACCATCTGTTAGATTGTTTTATTCAATTGTCTACATCTAAACGACAAGGTTATACTTTCGAAATTGAGGGCACTAACTCTTCCGGTAACCTGGGGGCGGCTGGTAATTTTAAGTACAAGCATAAGAATTTTATGAGGGGTGGCGAGGTGTTTGATATGCGTTTGAGAACGGCGATGGAGAATCAAACAACTACGGAAAATAGTGCCAATAATTTTAATACCCTTGAGGTTGGTGTTGATGCAGCCTTAACCATTCCAAAGTTTTTAATTCCATTGAAGGTTGAGAGTTTTAGAAAGAAGTATAATCCTACCACAAATTTTTCGACAGCTTATAATTACCAGCGTAGACCTGATTATACGCGTATCTTGGTTAACGGTCGATTGGGCTACGATTGGCGTTCATCCCGATTGGTGTCGCATTTTTTCGCACCTTTTGATTTAAGTTTGGTTAATGTTCCTGTTATTGATGATGATTTTTGGAACAATATTAAGGATACATATTTGCGTTATAGTTATGAAGATCACCTAATAAGTAGTATGTCCTATTCATATATTTACAATGAACAGGTTATTGCAAAATCGTCTGATTATTGGTATTTCCAAACTAACCTCGAAACTTCAGGTAATATTCTTAATGCTGCCGTAAGCGCATTTAACACCACGGGGAATAAGGGTTATCATGAAATTTTCGGAATTCGTTATGCCCAATATGTTAAGGCAGATATAGATATTCGTTACCATTTTAGGATGAACAGAATAAATTCCTTTGCTTATCGTTTGTTTGCAGGTGCAGCATACCCATATGGTAATTCGCAGGCAATGCCATTTATTAAACAGTATTTCTCGGGTGGAGCCAATAGTCTGAGAGCTTGGCCGGTTCGAGGATTAGGGCCGGGTTCATTCAAGGACGAAGTTTCGACCTATTATAATCAAACGGCAGATATTAAGTTAGAGGCCAATGCTGAGTATCGCTTTAAATTGTTTTGGTTATTGGAAGGTGCATTCTTTGTGGATGCGGGTAACATATGGACGATTAAACCTTCTGGAGATGAATCTTTTGATGAGCAGGGTTTATTTAAGGTTAATAATTTCTATAAGCAAATTGCCATTGGAGTAGGTACGGGTGCTCGTCTTGATTTTAACTATTTTGTTTTTCGCCTCGATATGGGGGTTAAGGCACGTGATCCATCACTTCCATCTGGTGAAAGGTGGATTCTAGGTACACGCAGTTTAACATGGTCTGATACGGCTTTTAATTTTGCAATTGGTTATCCATTCTAGAACATTAAACAGCTTAATTGTATAAGGATTTGCTGTGAATAATCGTTAAATATTTTTAATAACTAATAAATCGAAATTTGATTTTCCTCTTTAAAGAGTGTAAATTTGCAGCCATAAAAATGAATGAAAGCACATCGGTTTGTTTTGGATGTATTGGTAATTAGAGTGATGGATTGGTTGTGTTTTGTTTTTGTGATTTAAATCATTGACGAAAGTCAGTACTAATTGAAAGTGAAATCAATCGTATCGATAAAAAATGAAATTAATATCCAATGTTTTTTATTAATTTCGTAATGAATTTCAGAGTTTAATATTAATTCGAACTATAAAATAAAAGCAATGAAACGAGTTTTAGACGTGGTAAAACCTGGAGTGGTTACTGGAGATGATGTAACTAAATTATTTGCGATAGCCAAGGAACAAGGTTTTGCAATGCCTGCAGTAAATGTTGTAGGAACAGACTCTATTAATGGTATTTTAGAAGCTGCTAAAGTAGTGAATTCACCTGTTATGATTCAGTTGTCAAACGGTGGTGCTGCATTTTATGCTGGTAAAGGTCTTAAATTAGAAGGACAAGAGGCTCAGATTTTAGGAGCTATTTCTGCTGCAAAGCACGTTCACACAATGGCTGAAGCTTATGGTGTACCTGTAGTACTTCATACCGATCATGCTGCTAAAAAATTATTACCATGGATCGACGGATTGCTTGATGCTAGTGAAAAGCATTATGCTGAAACAGGAAAGCCACTTTTTAGTTCTCACATGCTAGATTTATCTGAAGAGCCAATTGAAGAGAATATTGGTATTTGTAAAGAGTATTTAGCTCGTATGAGTAAAATCGATATGACTCTTGAGATTGAGCTTGGTATTACTGGTGGAGAAGAAGATGGAGTTGATAATACTGATGTAGATAACTCATTGTTATACACTCAGCCGGAAGAAGTAGCATATGCTTACGAAGAGCTTTTAAAAGTATCTCCTCGTTTTACTGTTGCAGCTTCGTTTGGTAACGTGCATGGTGTATACAAGCCAGGAAACGTTGTCCTAAAGCCAGCTATTCTTGATGCTTCACAAAAATATATCCAAGACAAATACAATACTGCTGAAAAGCCAGTTGATTTTGTTTTCCATGGCGGTTCTGGATCTTCTTTAGAAGAGATTCGCGAAGCAATCGGTTATGGTGTTGTTAAAATGAACATTGATACTGATACGCAGTGGGCAACTTGGGACGGTATCCGTGCTTTTGAAGCTAAAAATCATGACTACTTGCAAGGACAGATTGGTAACCCTGATGGAGCTGATAAGCCAAATAAGAAATTCTACGATCCACGTGTTTGGTTACGTGCTGGTCAGGTTACTTTGGTTGACCGTTTGAAGGTTGCTTTTGAAGACTTAAATTGCATCGATCGTTTGTAATATTATTACAAAACAAAATATTAAGAGGCACTTGTTTACACAATGTGCCTCTTTTTTTATATTTTGGGCAAGTCTAACCTTGAATAAGAAATCATGACTACAACATCACGAGATAGTTTTACAGGTAAATTTGGTGTAATTGCTGCTGCTGCTGGTTCTGCAGTTGGATTAGGAAATATTTGGCGTTTTCCCTATGTGGTTGGTGAAAATGGTGGTGGAGCCTTCTTGTTGGTTTATATCTTATTCATATTTGCAATTGGAATACCAGTTATGGTTTCGGAACTATTGATTGGTCGTCGATCACAAAAAAATGTATTTGGAGCCTTTCGAACATTGGCACCAGATAAACCATTTTTTATGATTGTTGGAATTATGGGGGTTGGTGCAGCTTTTATGATTTTGGCATTTTATTCAGTTGTAGCAGGGTGGACATTAGAATATACCTATATGGCCATTGGTGATAATTTATTAGATAAGTCATCGGCTGAATTGTCGGCTTTTTTTGAATCTTTTTCAGAATCTACCGCAGGCCCCATTGGATGGATGGTTTTATTTATGACGCTTACAGCTGGTATTGTTATTGGCGGAGTTAAAAAAGGTATTGAGCGTTATACTAAAATATTGATGCCTATTCTATTTGTGATAATCGTTGTGTTGTGTATCAATTCAGCGATGTTACCGGGTGCTGGCGAAGGTTTTGCTTTTTTGTTTAAACCTGATTTCTCAAAGGTCACAGGATCAGTTATTCTTGAAGCCTTAGGTCAGGCATTCTTTTCGCTAAGTATTGGTATGGGAGTTATCGCTACCTATGGTTCGTATATTCAAAAGAAAGAAAATTTATTAAATACGGCTATCTCTGTTTCTATTGCAGATACATTGATTGCAGTGTTAGCAGGTGTAGCAATATTTCCTGCAGTTTTCGCATTTGGTATTAATCCAAGTGCCGGTCCGGGTTTGGTGTTTGAGACTTTACCGAATGTTTTTAACCAGATGTCTGGGGGTTATCTGTTTTCGGTAGCTTTCTTCCTTTTATTGGTTATTGCAGCTTTAACATCTTCGGTTTCATTGTTGGAAGTTGTAGTTGCTTATTTTTCAGAAGAGTTAAAGATGAATCGTAAGTTAGCAACTGTAATCGCTGCCTCCGTTATTACTGGTTTAGGTGTGGTTTGTGTTATTTATGATAAAGTATTCACTTTCTTCGATAAAACATCATCAAATGTATTGCTACCTCTTGGCGGTATTTTTATTGCCATTTTTGTAGGATGGGTTTTGGGTAAAGCCAAAACGAAAGATGAGTTAGAAGCGCATGGGGGTAAGGCACGTTTGGTTGGTTTTTTAATGATTATACTTAAGGTGATAGCACCAATTGCCATTGGAATTGTATTTTTAAATGGCATCGGATTGTTGTAAATTAAGCTGATATTCTCATGTTATTGTAACAGACTATGGGTTTACGGCAAGACTATTTTACTTTATCACGGCGCGAGCAAGTAGGTTTTTTAAGCTTAATCGTTATTCTCTTCTGTCTTATCGTTGTATTTTTCTTACGATCTGATGAGGCTGAAATAATTCAAGATCCCGAATTGGACGCATGGGTCTCGGAGGTGAATGAGCTGAATAGAACAATTGCTGTGGAGTCTTCTCGCATTGAGTTCTTTGCATTTAATCCAAACAAGGCTTCTGCAAAGCAATTAAAACAATTAGGGTTTAGCGAGTACGCAATAGCTAATCTTGTTAAGTATCGCGATGCTGGAGGTAAGATCAGTAGTTTTTCCAAGTTTAAAGGTATTTATGGTGTCGACTCTTCTCATTTGCGTAGGATTCAATCGTACATCGTATTTGATAAAGTCGAAGTTGATCAACAAGAAGATTACAAAAAGAGTTATGCTGATTTTTACATTGATCTGAATAGTGTTGATTCGGCTAAGCTAATCAAATGGTCAATTCATCCTCTGTTAGTTAATGATATTCTCTCATCCCGACAAAACAATTATTTTACACAACGCTATAGTCGTGATTCACTAATGGGCTACTCTCTTGCAACATGGCACGAGATTAAGGCTGGCAGTATAGTGTCAAAGCGCGTTGATTCGCTCAACGATGAGTTTGTAATTGAATTGAATGAGGCTGATACAGCAGCATTAGTTGTATTGCGCGGCATTGGTTCGGTATTGGCCAGGCGTATTGTATATTATCGAAATCGACTTGGTGGTTTTTACGATGTTAAGCAATTATTGGAAGTAGAAGGGGTATCGCCAGTGGTTCTTAGTGATAACCAAGAGCATCTTAAGGTTGATCCGGATCAGATAAAGCCTGTTAATATTAATAAGGCAAGTTTAAAAAGCATGAAGAATCATCCATATATTGATTTTTATATGGCCAAAGATATTTATGAATTGCGAAAGAAAGACGGTGTTATAAATACTTTTCATTCAGTTTTTAACCTCGCTTCGTTTGCCAATAAAGATACTTCGCTAATAAAGCGCTATGTTTATTTCGAAGATTAGTTATCTTTTTAATTTATTGTTATAAAAAAGGATGAATAAAATTTGCTGTAGTCGCGAAACTTCATTTTCTTTGCACCTGCAAAAATCAGAGGTGTGTTTTGATTAAAGTGCATATGGTTGATTTTTGAATGATTATTGATTAATTTTGCGATCAGAATAAAAAAGAACAGTGTTATGATAGTAATTCCAATGAAAGAAGGCGAAAACATTGAAAGAGCCTTAAAGAAATTTAAAAGAAAATTCGAAAAAACTGGTACTATGCGTGAGTTAAGATCTCGTCAAGCATTTACTAAGCCTTCGATTGTAAGAAGAGAACAAGTTAAAAAAGCAATATACATCGAGCAATTACAGCGCGAGGAGGATTAATTTCCTTTTGGGGGTGTCTGTTGTTGCGATTTTTTGTATATTCGTTTAAAGCTTAAAATGGCACCCTCTGTTAATGCAACATTTAAATTCATTCTATAAATATCTGGAGTTTGAGAGGCGTAATTCGGTTCACACCATTACGGCTTATAAGAATGATGTTGGTCAATTTTGTCAATATCTGGAAGATGAGCGAATCAAGCTTTGGGAAGATGTTTCTTCGAAAGTCATCCGTCTCTGGATGGTGAATATGTTGGACAAAGGTGTTTCTGCTCGTTCTGTTCAGCGTAAGGTTTCAACATTAAAAGTTTTATTTCGTTTTTTAATTCGGGAAGAAGTACTTGAGTTAAATCCTGCTGAGAAAGTAATTACTCCGAAGATTCCAAAACGTTTGCCTGTGTTTGTAAAGGAAACGGAAATGGATAATCTTTTGGATGGAGTGAAATTTGAAGAGGGGTATCAGGGTGTTCGTAATCGTTTGATTATAGATGTTTTTTATTTCACCGGTATGCGTTTGTCTGAATTAGTTGATTTGAAATTGTCTCAGATAGATTTAGCGGGTGATATTATTAAGGTTTATGGTAAGCGCAAGAAAGAAAGAATTATTCCGATTACTAAAGAACTAAAGCTTGCGATTGTTGGTTATATAAAGGAGAGAAACAATTGTTTTCCTAATGTTGAAAACGTGTACGTGTTTTTAACAGATAAAGGAATGCCGATATATCATAAAATGGTGTATCGAATTGTAAATCGATATTTAAATGTTGTATCAACTGTACAAAAGAAGAGTCCGCACGTTATTCGGCATTCTTTTGCAACAGCCTTGTTAAATCGAGGTGCTGATTTAAATGCAATAAAGGAGTTGTTGGGGCATGCTAATTTAGCTGCGACTGAAATTTATACACACAACTCTTATGAGAAAATAAATGCTATTTATAAACAAGCTCATCCGAGAGCTTAAAAAGATGGAGGATTGCATATGAATGTAACAATTCAATCTGTACACTTTACTGCTTCAGAACAGTTGGAGCAATTTGTTCAACAAAAGGTAAATAAGTTGGATCAGTTTTTTGATGGTATAGTAGCTGCGGAAGTTATTTTGAAGTTGGAGAAGTCTGATTCAACAGAGAATAAAGTGGCTGAAATTAGCTTAAATGTACCAGGTGGTGATTTGTTTGCGAAAAAACAATCAAAAACTTTTGAAGCAGCCGTAGATTTATCTGTTGATGCCTTGCGTAAACAGTTGATAAAATGGAAAGAAAAGGTGCGTGCCAAATAGGCAAAAAAAAAAGTGTTTTTTTTGTGTTGTTGAAAATAAATTATACATTTGCACACCGTTTTTAGGATAGTGCGTCCAGTGCGTTTTAAAATCGATTTTAATAGGCTGATTGACTGAGGTGATCGGCCTATTGAAATGAAAGAAAGCTTGCAAAAGTGCATTTGCTTTTAAAAAATAATATTGGGGAGATACCAAAGCGGCCAACTGGGACGGACTGTAACTCCGTTGACTTATGTCTTCGCAGGTTCGAATCCTGCTCTCCCCACGAATTTTTGTATTGAAATTCTACTTCTCAAACTGAATTGAAGTAATTCGATGTGGTTTTGTGAATGCGAAAGTAGCTCAGTTGATAGAGCATCAGCCTTCCACGCTGAGGGTCGCGGGTTTGAGCCCCGTCTTTCGCTCTTTTACTTTTACATGAGTAGAATGGAAAGAATAAAATTTAGGGATTATTCAAATTTGTTTGACAATCCTATAAATAAGAGTTAGTTTAAGAAACAATTTATATCTAATTGTCTAATATTTCGAGTTATGGCTAAAGAAAAATTTGAAAGGACGAAGCCTCACGTTAATATCGGAACCATCGGTCACGTTGATCATGGTAAAACAACATTGACTGCTGCAATTACAACTGTATTGGCATCAAAAGGATTTTGTGAAGTTAAAGACTTTGATCAAATCGACAATGCTCCTGAAGAGAAGGAAAGGGGTATTACTATTAACACTGCTCACGTTGAGTACGAAACTGCAAATCGTCACTACGCACACGTTGACTGTCCAGGTCACGCGGATTATGTGAAGAACATGGTAACTGGTGCTGCCCAAATGGACGGCGCTATCTTAGTATGTGCTGCAACTGATGGTCCTATGCCACAGACTCGCGAGCATATCCTACTTTGTCGTCAGGTAAACGTTCCTAAAATCGTTGTTTTCTTGAATAAAGTTGACATGGTTGATGACGAAGAATTGTTAGAGCTTGTTGAGATGGAAGTTCGTGATCTATTAAGCTTTTATGAGTTTGATGGTGATGAGTCTCCTGTTATCATGGGTTCTGCTCTTGGTGGATTGAACAACGATCCTCAGTGGGTTGACAAAATTATGGAATTGATGGACGCGGTAGATGAGTGGATTCCACTTCCTCCACGTGATGTTGAGAAAGATTTCTTAATGCCTGTTGAGGATGTATTCTCTATTACAGGTCGTGGTACTGTTGCTACAGGTCGTATCGAAACAGGTGTTATCAACTCTGGAGAGGAAATGCAAATCATTGGTTTAGGTGCAGAAGGTAAGAAAACTGTATGTACTGGTGTTGAGATGTTCCGTAAGATTCTTGATCGTGGTGAAGCTGGTGATAACGTAGGTTTATTGCTACGTGGTATCGACAAAACTGAGATTAAGCGTGGTATGGTATTAGCTAAGCCAGGTTCAATCAATCCTCACTCTCAGTTTAAAGGTGAGATCTATGTGTTGAAGAAAGAAGAAGGTGGTCGTCACACTCCTTTCCACAACAAGTACCGTCCTCAGTTCTATTTACGTACGCTTGATGTAACTGGTGAGATCACTCTTCCTGAAGGATCTGAAATGGTTATGCCTGGTGATAACGTTACAATCACTGTTGACTTGATTTACCCAGTAGCATTAAACGTAGGTCTTCGTTTCGCTATTCGCGAAGGTGGTCGTACAGTGGGTGCTGGTCAGGTAACTGAAATTATGGACTAATTTAGTTTAATATATATGTAACCGGAAACCTTGTTTCCGGTTATTTTACGGGTGTAGCTCAGTTGGTAGAGCACTGGTCTCCAAAACCAGGTGTCGGGAGTTCGAGCCTCTCCTCCCGTGCAAAAAAGCCGATTTCGAATCATTATTGTTTTGAAATCGGCCAATTAATGAAACAAGATTATGAGTAAAATAACAGCATATTTTAAAGACGTTCAAAATGAGTTGATCCATAAGACTTCATGGCCAACATGGCCTGAGCTTACTAACAGCGCAATTGTTGTTATGGTGGCCTCTTTGATCGTTGCGGGTATTATTTTCGGTATGGATATTTCTTTTGAGAAACTTACTGAATTTGTTTACTCACGTCTTTACTAATCATATAGTACTTTTATAATGGCCGAAGTCGAAAAGAAGTGGTATGTGCTCCGTGCAATTGGCGGAAAAGAGAAGAAGGTAAAAGAGTATTTGGAAAGCGAAATAGTTGGCTTAAAACTGACTGATTACGTCAATCAAGTACTTATTCCTACTGAAAAGGTTTATCAAATACGTAATGGTAAAAAGGTAAGTAAAGAACGTCCTTATTTACCGGGTTATGTTTTGGTTGAAGCTGCAATGGTAGGTGAGATACCACATATTCTACGTAATTTACCAAATGTAATTGGTTTCTTGGGTGACAATAAAAATGTTCCTGTAGCATTACGTCAATCCGAAGTAAACCGTATATTAGGTAAGGTTGATGAATTGAATGAAACAGACGAAGAACTCAATGTGCCTTATTTTGTTGGTGAAACAGTGAAGGTGATTGATGGTCCATTCAATGGCTTTAACGGTTTAATCGAAGAGGTCAACGAAGAGAAGAAGAAATTAAAAGTAATGGTGAAAATTTTCGGAAGAAAAACACCTTTGGAATTGAGTTTTATGCAGGTAGAAAAAGAGTAGTTGCTTAGTAGTATAAAGACTTCCATGTAAACGTAATGTTTGCATCTACAAGTAATCAATCTTATTTTATCTCATTTTTTATTAATAAATACGAATTGCTACAATGGCTAAAGAAGTAGAAGCTTTTATCAAACTTCAGATAAAAGGTGGCGCTGCGAATCCTTCACCTCCGGTTGGACCTGCATTAGGTGCAAAAGGGGTGAACATTATGGAGTTCTGTAAGCAATTCAATGCCAGAACACAGGAAAAAGCTGGTAAAGTTTTACCTGTGGTCATCTCGGTGTATAAAGATAAATCATTTGAATTTATCATTAAAACACCTCCGGCAGCTGTGCAAATTTTGGAAGCGGCAAAACTTAAGAGTGGTTCTCCGGAACCTAATCGTAGGAAAGTTGGTTCTATTACCTGGGAACAGGCACGTACAATAGCTGAGGATAAGATGGCTGACTTGAATTGTTTTAAAGTAGAATCTGCAATGAGGATGATCGCTGGTACCGCCAGAAGTATGGGTGTCACCATGAAAGGCGAATTCCCTGGTAGTAACTAATTAATACCTTTTTGCGAAAATGACAAAACTAACAAAGAATAAAAAGTTAGCGTTAGAAAAAATCGATGCCTCAAAACAGTATACGATTGAAGAAGCAGCAAAATTGGTTAAGGAAATTACCACTACCAAATTTGATGCATCACTAGACGTTGACGTTCGCTTGGGTGTAGACCCGCGTAAAGCGAACCAAATGGTTAGAGGTGTTGTCACTTTGCCTCACGGAACGGGAAAAGTAACTCGCGTACTTGTGATGTGTACTCCTGATAAGGAGGAAGAAGCAAAGGCAGCAGGCGCTGATTATGTTGGACTAGACGAATACATCGAAAAAATCAAAGGTGGTTGGACCGATGTGGACGTGATTATAACCATGCCAAGTGTAATGGCTAAGGTAGGTGCTTTAGGACGTATATTAGGCCCACGTGGACTAATGCCGAATCCGAAAAGTGGTACTGTAACCATGGATATAGCAAAGGCTGTTAACGAAGTTAAAGCAGGTAAAATTGACTTTAAAGTTGACAAGTACGGAATTATCCACACATCTGTTGGTAAGGTATCGTTTACTGAAGATAAAATCGTTGAAAACGTAAAAGAATTCATGGCAATGATCATGAAGCTTAAGCCGTCATCGGCAAAAGGAACTTACGTTAAGAGTGTTAGTCTTTCGAGTACCATGAGTCCTGGTCTTCGCATCGAACCTAAATCGGTTGATGCTTAATGTTTAATCTTTAAAGAAAGAAGGAATCATGAGAAAAGAAGATAAAAATACGGTTGTCAACGATTTAGTTGCTAACATTAATGAGTTCAGTCACTTCTATGTAACTGAAGCTGGAGGCTTAAACGCTGAGGTAAGTAGTAACTTACGTCGTGAGTGTTTTAAGAAAGAAGTAAAAATGGTGATGGTTAAAAACACCCTTTTACGCAAAGCTTTGGAAGAAGTGGATGGTGAGTACGAAGAAATGTTTAGCACCTTTAAAGGAACTACAGCGGTATTATTCTCCAATACTGGAAATGTTCCTGCTAGGTTGATTAAAGAGTTTGCTAAAGCTAACGCTAAGCCAACGCTTAAGAGTGCATTTGTAGAGGAATGTCTTTACATTGGCGAAGATCAACTTGAAGCACTATGTAATATCAAGTCTAAGGATGAGCTACTTGGCGAAATCGTTGGATTACTTCAGTCACCAATGAAGAATGTTGTATCTGCACTACAATCAGGCGGAAACACTATTCACGGTGTATTGAAGACCTTAGGAGAAAGAGAATAAAAAAAGTACAAACAATATTTAATAAATAGAAAAATGGCTGATATCAAAAAGCTTGCAGAAGAATTAGTAAATTTGACTGTTAAAGAAGTTAACGAACTTGCTGAAGTATTAAAAGAGGAACACGGTATCGAACCTGCAGCTGCTGCTGTAGCTGTTGCTGGTCCTGCTGCTGGTGGCGAAGGTGATGCTGCTGCTGAGCAAACTGAGTTTGATGTAATCTTAAACTCTGCTGGTGGTTCTAAATTAGCTATCGTTAAGTTAGTGAAAGAAATGACTGGTGTAGGTCTTAAAGACGCTAAAGAATTAGTTGACAAAGCTCCTACAGCATTGAAGGAAAAGATCACTAAAGAAGAAGCTGAAGCATTAAAATCTCAATTAGAAGAGGCAGGAGCAGAAGTTGAACTTAAGTAATCAAATTCCTATATAAGGATACGGTTTAGGAACCCTTTTGGGCTCCTAAACCTTTTTGTGCTTTAATGTTTTAGGTTCAATAAATTTGTTGATAGATGACTCCAAATACTACCGAGAGGATTAGTTTTGCTTCCATACAGAATAGGTTGAATTACCCTGACTTGTTGGAGGTTCAATTAAAATCTTTCCGCGAATTCTTCCAAAAGGGAACCACCCCGGAAGAGCGGAAACTTGAGGGTTTATATCAGGTTTTCAATGAGAATTTTCCAATTACGGATACAAGAAATAACTTCGTTTTAGAATTTCTTGACTTCTCTATTGATCCCCCGAGATATAGCCTCTCAGAGTGCATAGAAAGAGGTTTAACTTTTAGTGTACCTCTAAAAGCCAAATTAAAATTGTACTGTACCGATCCTGAACATGAGGATTTCGATACAGTTGTACAAGATGTATATTTGGGCACAATTCCTTACATGACCGATAAAGGTAGCTTTATCATTAATGGTGCAGAGCGTGTTGTTGTAAGTCAGTTACACCGTTCACCTGGTGTATTCTTTGGCCAAAGCGTACATGCCAATGGTACTAAATTGTACTCTGCGCGTATTATACCTTTTAAAGGATCATGGATTGAATTTGCTACCGATATAAATAGTGTGATGTATGCTTACATCGACAGAAAGAAAAAACTTCCTGTTACAACACTATTAAGAGCCATTGGATACGAAGGGGATAAGGATATCTTAGCCATCTTCGACTTGGCAGATGAAATTAAAGTCAATAAGGCAGGTTTGAAAAAAGTGGTTGGCCGTAAGCTGGCTGCACGTGTTTTGAAAACCTGGATTGAGGATTTCGTGGATGAAGATACAGGTGAGGTTGTTTCCATCGAGCGTAATGAAGTTGTGATCGATCGTGAAACAGTTATTGCTGAAGAACACGTTGAAGAAATCATTGACTCCGGTACAAAAACCATTCTATTGCACAAGGAAAATCAGAATTTGTCTGATTTTGCAATCATCTATAATACACTACAGAAAGATCCTTGTAACTCTGAAAAAGAGGCTGTAGTTCACATCTATCGACAGTTGAGAAATGCTGAGCCACCTGATGAGGCTACAGCACGTGACGTTATTGATAAATTATTCTTTTCAGACAAGCGTTATGACTTAGGAGAAGTAGGTCGTTACCGTTTGAATAAGAAATTGAATCTAAATACACCAGCTGAAAATAAAGTGTTAACACGTGATGATATCATTGCGATTATTAAACACTTGATTCAGTTAATTAACTCAAAAACTGATGTTGATGATATTGATCACTTAAGTAACCGTCGTGTACGTACTGTTGGTGAGCAAATGTCTAATCAGTTTGGTGTTGGTTTAGCACGTATGGCACGTACTATTCGTGAGCGAATGAATGTACGTGACAACGAGGTATTTACTCCAATTGATTTGATTAATAGCAAGACACTTTCGTCGGTTATTAATAGTTTCTTTGGAACAAATGCTTTATCTCAGTTTATGGATCAAACCAATCCACTTGCCGAGATAACACACAAACGTCGTATGTCTGCATTAGGGCCTGGAGGTCTGTCTCGTGAAAGAGCAGGTTTTGAGGTACGTGATGTTCACTATACACACTATGGCCGTTTATGTCCGATTGAAACACCTGAGGGACCAAACATTGGTTTGATTTCTTCATTATGTGTTTATGCTAAAATTAACGACCTAGGTTTTATCGAAACACCTTATAGAAGTGTTGAGGAAGGTAAAGTTGATTTATCTAACGAAGGCGTTTCATATTTAACGGCAGAAGAGGAAGAAGAAAAAATCATTGCACAGGCAAATGCGCCAGTGGGTGAGGATGGATTCTTTATTAACGAAAGAGTTAAGGCACGTGAAGAAGGTGACTTCCCGGTTGTAGAACCGACTAAGGTTCACATGATGGACGTTGCACCTAACCAGATTGCTTCTGTTGCTGCATCTCTAATTCCTTTCCTTGAGCACGATGATGCCAACCGTGCACTGATGGGATCTAACATGATGCGTCAGGCTGTACCTTTATTGAAGCCTGAGTCACCGATTGTTGGAACTGGACTAGAGGGTAAGTTGATTCAAGATTCACGTACACATATTGTTGCTGAAGGCGAGGGTGTTGTAGAGTATGTGGATGCTGATGAGATTGTAATTCGTTATGATTTAACAGATAATGATCGCTTTGTAACCTTCGAAGGTGATACTAAGCGTTATCCTATCATTAAATATCAAAAAACTAACCAGAACACTTGTATCGATGTTAAGCCTTTAGTTAGAAAAGGCGACAGAGTTGCTGAAGGTCAGATATTGACTGATGGTTACTCAACCGAGAAAGGTGAACTTGGATTAGGACGTAACCTGAAAGTGGCATTTATGCCTTGGAAAGGTTATAACTTTGAGGATGCGATTGTAATTTCTGAACGTGTTGTTCGAAATGACGTATTTACTTCGGTACACATCGATGAGTACTCATTAGAAGTGCGTGACACTAAACGTGGATTGGAAGAATTAACTTCAGATATTCCTAACGTTAGTGAAGAAGCTACAAAAGACCTTGATGAAAACGGATTAATTCGTATTGGAGCTCACGTTAAGCCTGGTGATATCTTAATTGGCAAGATTACCCCAAAAGGTGAAAGTGACCCAACACCAGAAGAAAAATTACTTCGTGCTATTTTCGGTGAAAAAGCTGGTGATGTAAAAGATGCATCATTAAAAGCTTCTCCATCGCTAAAAGGAGTTGTAATAGATAAGAAGTTGTTCTCTCGTATTGTTAAAGATCGTAAATCGCGTACTACTGAGAAAAGTCAGATTACGAAGATTGATGAGGATTTTGCAAGATCAGCAGATGAACTTAAAGGAAGATTAATAGATAAGTTATTTACTCAGGTTAATGGCAAAACATCGCAAGGTGTTAAGGATTATCTTGAAGTTGATATCGTATCAAAGGGTACCAAGTTTACTCAGAAAATTCTGAACGACATTGAGTACTTAAATGTTAATCCAAATAAGTGGACAACTGATAAAGATAGAAACGAGCTAATTTCTAAGGTAATTCATAATTACCGTATGAAATACAAAGAATTGGAAGCCCACGAAAAACGTCAGAAATACAATGTGACGATTGGAGATGAGCTACCAGCTGGTATTATTCAGTTAGCTAAAGTTTATATCGCTAAGAAACGTAAAATTACTGTCGGAGATAAGATGGCTGGTCGTCATGGTAACAAGGGTATTGTATCCAAAATTGTACGTGCCGAAGATATGCCATTTCTTGAAGATGGAACGCCAGTAGATATTGTATTGAATCCACTAGGTGTGCCTTCAAGGATGAACCTTGGACAGATTTATGAAACTGTATTAGCATGGGCCGGAAAGAACTTGGGTGTCAAATTTGCCACTCCAATTTTTGATGGTGCTTCTATGGATGATATGAATTCGTGGACTGATAAAGCAGGAGTTCCTCGCTATGGTCGTACATACTTGTACGATGGTGGAACAGGTGAGCGCTTCCATCAGCCAGCAACAGTAGGTATTATTTATATGCTTAAACTGGGGCACATGGTTGAAGATAAGATGCATGCTAGATCAATCGGACCTTACTCATTAATTACGCAGCAACCATTGGGTGGTAAAGCTCAGTTTGGTGGTCAGCGTTTTGGTGAGATGGAGGTATGGGCATTAGAGGCTTTTGGTGCCGCTAATATCCTACAAGAGATCTTAACTGTGAAATCAGATGATGTTATAGGACGAGCCAAAGCTTATGAAGCGATTGTAAAAGGTGATCCACTTCCACAAGCTGGAATACCGGAGTCATTGAATGTATTGCTTCACGAGATGCGAGGTCTTGGACTTAGCGTGAACCTAGATTAATAGTCTGATCGAAGAGATTGGTGCTGGTCACCATTCTCTTCATATCCATATTATATAAATTACATAATACTCTACGCAGTATGGCATTTAGAAGAGATCAGAAAACAAAAAGTAGTTTCAGCAAAATCCGCATAGGTTTGTCTTCTCCAGAAGAAATTTTGGAGTCGTCAAGTGGTGAGGTGCTTAAACCTGAAACTATTAACTACCGTACTTATAAGCCTGAACGTGATGGTTTATTCTGTGAAAGAATATTCGGTCCTGTAAAGGATTATGAGTGTCACTGTGGTAAATATAAGCGTATCAGGTATAGAGGCATTGTTTGTGACCGTTGTGGTGTTGAAGTAACGGAGAAGAAAGTACGTCGCGAACGAATGGGACATATCTCATTGGTTGTACCTGTAGCACATATTTGGTATTTCAAATCGTTACCTAATAAAATAGGTTACCTTTTGGGCTTACCAACCAAAAAATTGGATACTATTATCTATTACGAACGTTATGTCGTAATTCAACCTGGTATTAAGGCTGAAGATGGTGTCAATAAAATGGATTTCTTGACAGAAGAGGAATATCTTGATATTCTTGAAGCGCTTCCAAAAGACAATCAACATTTAGATGATGATGATCCAAATAAATTCATCGCGAAAATGGGAGCTGATGCCTTGCATATGCTTCTTAGCCGCATTGAATTGGATTCATTATCTTACGATTTACGTCACAAAGCAAATACAGAAACTTCACAGCAACGTAAAAATGAGGCTTTGAAGCGTTTGCAAGTGGTAGGTTCGTTCCGTGATTCACAAGGTATTAATCGTCCTGAGTGGATGATCGTAAAAGTAGTTCCGGTAATTCCACCAGAATTACGTCCTTTGGTACCTTTGGATGGTGGTCGTTTTGCGACTTCAGATTTGAACGATCTTTACCGTCGTGTTATTATCCGTAATAACCGTTTGAAGCGTTTGATCGAAATCAAGGCTCCTGAAGTGATTTTACGTAATGAGAAACGTATGTTACAAGAGGCTGTTGATTCATTGTTCGACAACTCACGTAAATCAAATGCCGTTAAAACTGATTCAAACCGTCCTTTAAAATCATTAAGTGATAGTTTGAAAGGTAAACAAGGTCGTTTCCGTCAGAACTTACTTGGTAAGCGTGTTGATTATTCAGCACGTTCTGTAATCGTTGTAGGTCCTGAGTTGAATATGCACGAATGTGGTATTCCTAAGGATATGGCTGCTGAGCTGTATAAACCATTTGTCATTCGTAAGCTTATTGAGCGTGGGGTGGTAAAAACGGTTAAATCAGCAAAGAAAATTGTTGACCGTAAAGACCCAGTGGTTTGGGATATATTGGAAAATGTGTTGAAAGGGCATCCGGTAATGTTAAACCGTGCTCCTACACTTCACCGTTTAGGTATTCAATCATTCCAACCTAAATTAATTGAGGGAAAAGCAATTCAATTACATCCATTAGCTTGTGCGGCATTTAACGCCGATTTTGATGGTGACCAGATGGCTGTTCACTTACCATTAGGTAATGCAGCAATTTTGGAAGCACAGATGTTAATGTTGGCTTCTCAAAATATATTAAACCCTGCTAATGGGGCACCTATTACTGTACCTTCTCAGGATATGGTTTTGGGTCTTTATTACATGACCAAGCCACGTGAAGGTGCTAAGGGTGAAGGTTTAGTATTCTATTCGCCTGCAGAAAGTAAGATTGCATTTAATGAGAAACGTGTGGATTTACATGCCATCGTTAAAGTTAAAACGCAGGACTTAAATGAAGCTGGTGAGATAGAAACTCAAATGATTGAAACTACTGTTGGACGTATCTTGTTTAACGAGTTTGTTCCTACTGAAGCTGGATATATCAATGAGTTATTAACGAAGAAAGCACTTCGTGATATTATTGGTAAAGTACATAAAGTATGTGGTACACCACGTACAGCTGCTTTCCTTGATGATATCAAGAACCTTGGATACCGTATGGCATTTGAGGGTGGACTATCGTTTAACCTTGGTGATGTAATTATTCCGGCTGAAAAGGAAACATTGGTTAACGAAGGTTATGCTGAAGTTGCTGATGTAGTGAATAACTATAACATGGGTTTCATTACCAACAATGAACGCTACAACCAGATTATCGATATATGGACGCATGTTAATGCGAAATTGACTCAGACCTTAATGAATCAGTTAAGTTCAGATAGACAAGGTTTCAACTCTGTTTATATGATGCTTGATTCAGGTGCGAGGGGATCGAAAGAGCAGATTCGTCAGTTATCTGGTATGAGGGGTCTGATGGCCAAACCTCAAAAGTCTGGAGCTGAAGGTGGTCAGATTATTGAAAACCCTATTCTTTCGAACTTTAAAGAAGGTCTATCGGTACTTGAGTACTTTATTTCTACTCACGGTGCTCGTAAAGGTCTTGCGGATACGGCTCTTAAAACTGCCGATGCGGGTTACCTAACGCGTCGTTTGGTTGATGTTTCTCAAGATGTTGTAATACATGAAGATGATTGTGGAACATTAAGAGGTTTGACAGCTACGGATATTAAGAATAACGAAGAAGTTGTTGCTTCTTTATATGAGCGTATCTTAGGACGTGTATCGGTACACGATATCTACCATCCAAGTACTGGAGACTTAATTTTAAGTTCTGGTCAGGAGATTTCTGAGACACATGCTCGAATTATCGATAGTTCTCCAATAGAACGTGTTGAAATTCGTTCGGTGTTAACATGTGAGTCGAAGAAAGGTGTTTGTGGTAAATGTTACGGACGTAACTTGGCTACTGGACGCATGGTGCAGATTGGTGAAGCCGTTGGAGTTGTTGCAGCTCAGTCGATTGGTGAACCGGGTACACAGTTAACACTTCGTACCTTCCACGTAGGGGGTACAGCGGGTAACATTACTTCAGAGAATAACATCCTTGCAAAATACGATGGTGTTGTTGAAATTGAAGAATTACGTACTGTTCCTGCGAAAACAGAAGAAGGTAAAAAAGTTGATGTTGTAATTGGGCGTTTGGCTGAATTACGTATCATCGATAAGAATACAAATATTGCGTTGACAACTAACCCGATTCCTTATGGTGCTAAACTATTCATTAAGAATGGTGCAGAGGTCAAAAAAGGTGATGTGATTTGTGAGTGGGATCCATATAATGCCTTGATTATTACTGAAAAAACTGGTAAGGTTTCTTTCGATAATATGATTGATGGTGTTACTTATAAGGAAGAGTCTGATGAACAAACTGGTTTCCGCGAAAAGATTATTATCGAAACGCGTGATAAGACCAAGAATGCTGCATTACGTATTTTAAGTGATGATGGTGAAGTTCTGAAGACTTATAACTTACCTGTAGGTGCCCATATGTCAGTTGAAGAGGGTGATTCAGTAACCATGGGTCAGATCTTAGTGAAGATTCCGCGTGCAGTTGGTAAAGCGGGTGATATCACCGGTGGTCTGCCACGTGTAACTGAGTTGTTCGAGGCGCGTAACCCAAGTAACCCTGCAGTAGTTTCTGAGGTTGATGGTGAAGTTACTTTTGGTAAAATCAAACGTGGTAACCGCGAAATTTTGGTGACTACGAAAAATGATGAAGTTAAGAAGTACTTAGTATCATTATCTAAACAGATTCTGGTTCAGGAGAATGATTATGTTCGTGCTGGAACACCATTGTCTGATGGTGCAACAACACCTTCTGATATACTTGGAATTAAAGGGCCTACTGCTGTTCAAGAGTACATTGTAAATGAAGTACAGGATGTATATCGTTTACAGGGTGTGAAGATCAATGATAAGCACTTCGAGATTATTGTTCGTCAGATGATGCGTAAAGTTGACATTGCTGATCCAGGGGATACTAAATTCCTAGAGAAACAGATTGTTGACAAGCTAGAGTTTATGGCTGAGAATGATAATATCTGGAGCAAGAAAGTCGTTGAAGATGCGGGTGATTCTCAATCTTTGAAAGAAGGTATGATAATTACAGCTCGTCGTCTACGCGATGAAAACTCTCAGTTGAAGCGTCGTGATTTGAAATTGGTGACTGCTCGTGAAGCGGTTCCAGCAACATCGAGTCAGGTACTGCAAGGTATTACTCGTGCTGCACTTCAAACCAAGAGCTTTATGTCAGCCGCTTCCTTCCAGGAAACAACTAAAGTACTTAATGAAGCCGCTATTCAAGGTAAAATTGATAACTTAGTTGGACTGAAAGAAAACGTTATTTGTGGACACCTAATACCAGCAGGTACAGGTTTACGCAAGTTCCGTAAGATGGTTGTTGGTTCTAAAGAAGAGTTTGATCGTCTTGTAAGCAAAGAATCAGTGCAAGAGCAAGAATAAAACTTTATTGAGATAAATGAATGAGGGGGAGCACGGTTTGTGACTTCCCCTTTTTTGAAAAAAATAGTATGGAAGATAAGAAAAATCAAAATCAGTTGAATATTGAGCTTAATGAGGAAGTAGCTCAAGGGACCTATTCTAATTTGGCCATAATCACACATTCACCATCAGAATTCGTATTAGATTTTGTTCGTATAATGCCAGGAGTTCCAAAGGCACAGGTGAAATCTCGTATTGTTATCACACCTGAACACGCGAAGCGATTGATGAATGCCTTAAAAGACAATATTGTTCGATATGAGTCGATACATGGCCCTATCAAACAAACCGACAATGGTTCGGCTCCACCCATGCCAATGAATTTTGGTCCTACAGGACAAGCATAAGGAAAAACGGAGCATTATTGCTCCGTTTTTTTTATTTTTACTAAAAAAAGTATGCTTTACTTACGTTCAACTAGCTTCCTATTACTTCTTGGTTTATTAACATTGTTTTCGTGTCAAGCGCGAACTAATGAAAAGCACATTGAGCTATCATTAGGATGCGAACGCTTTGAGGAGTACATACCACAACTCCTAAATAAACGTGTGGGCGTATTGGTGAACCACACTTCATTAATTGATAGTACTCACCTTATTGATACCTTGTTGGCAAAGAACATTGCGGTAACAAAGATATTTGCTCCTGAGCATGGCTTCAGAGGAACTGCTGATGCTGGTGAGCACATTAATTCAGATGTGGATGCCTTAACGGGATTACCTGTTATTTCGATGTATGGTAAGTCGAAGAAACCATCGGCTGAATCACTCGCTGATTTAGATGTTGTTATTTTCGATATTCAGGATGTTGGCGTTCGTTTTTACACCTATATATCATCCATGCATTATATGATGGAGGCATGTGCTGAAAATAACGTTAGGTTCATAGTGTTGGATCGCCCAAACCCAAACGGAGACTATTTTGATGGGCCAGTTTTGGATACGGCGTTTCAATCTTTTGTTGGTATGCATCCTATTCCTGTAGTTCATGGTTTAACTGTTGGGGAGCTGGCTCTAATGATTAATAATGAGTATTGGCTGAATGATAGTGTTCAATGTGATTTGGAGGTAATAGAAATGTTGAATTACACGCATAAACTGTCTTATTCCTTACCTGTGAAACCATCTCCAAACCTACCTAATGACATATCAATACGTTTGTATCCCTCATTGTGCTTTTTCGAGGCAACAACGGTAAGCATTGGGCGCGGTACATATATGCCATTTCAGGTGATAGGTTATCCGGATAGCTGTATGGGGGAGTTTAGTTTTGTGCCGAAAAGTATTGAAGGGATGTCAAAACATCCGCCACAGAAAGGGCTTACATGTTATGGGCTTGATTTACGTCAAGAGGAACTTAGTCATCAATTTACCTTAAGCTATTTTCTTCAATTCCTGAATGCTTGTGTTGAACAGGATGAAATATTAACAAATGAAAGATGGTTTAATCTATTGGCTGGTAACAATCGATTATTGGAAAAAGTTAACAGCGCTTGGACAGAACAGGAGATAGTTGAGAGTTGGCAAGAGGAGTTAGAAGCTTATTCGCAACTTCGTAATAAATACTTATTGTACCCAAATTAAATTATTTCCTTAGTATGAGATATTTTGCATTTATTCTGTTTTTGCATTCGTTTCTATTTATTCAAGCACAAAATCATTCGGCTAATCATTTATTTCAAGTATCACCAAAGACTGAACTTTGGGTAGATAGTGTTTATGCTTCCCTAAATATGGAGGAACGTATTGCCCAGTTATTTTGGATAGCCATTGAAAATTCGGAAAACCTTACCCAGAATTATAAATACCAAAAACTAATTGAGCAGCACCAGCCAGGTGGAATTGTAATTTTTAAAACAAATCCTCAGCAGTTAGTTAGCGTAAACAACCATTATCAATCCTTATCTAAAACTCCACTAATGGTTGCCATCGATGGCGAATGGGGCTTGGGAATGCGACTCGATTCAATATTATCCTTTCCTTATCAAATGACCTTAGGGGCTATCGCTAATGATAGCTTAATTTTTGAGATGGGTAAGGAAGTAGGGAGGCAGCTTAGTGCAATGGGGATCCATGTTAATTTTGCGCCCGTTGTTGATGTTAATAATAATGCGGATAATCCTGTTATTGGTAAACGATCGTTTGGTGAAAACCCGGTTAAAGTGGCTAATAAAGCTTTGTTATATGCACAAGGTATGCAAAGTGAAGGCATTATTGCGGTAGCCAAACATTTTCCTGGTCATGGAGATACCGATGTGGATTCACATAAAGCATTGCCTGTCATTCCTTACACAAAAGAGCGATTAGATTCCATAGAATTGTATCCATTTCGCCAGCTTATTGATAATGGTATTATGGGGGTAATGACTGCGCATTTAAATGTTCCTAAGTTGGAACCTGAGCCAAATAAACCTTCGAGTACATCAAAAGCTATTGTTACCGATTTACTGAAAAAAGAGATGCATTTTAAGGGATTGGTTATAACTGATGCAGTTAATATGCGTGGGCTTAGTAATTACGATAAGCCCGGTGTGGTTGATCTCAAATGTTTGATGGCTGGAAACGATGTTGTTGAATTTACTAAGGATTTGCCTCTTGCTATTCAAACTGTTAAAGCGGCCATCGAGGAAGGGAATTTTAATGAGGCTGAGCTGGAAGAGAAATGTAAAAAGGTATTGGCTGCCAAGTATTGGTGCGGATTATCAGAATATACGCCTGTTCGCCTTAATAAAGCCAAACTTCAAAATAATAAAGCTCAATTGCTGATTCGTCAGTTGTTTGCACAGTCTATTACGGTACTTGAGAACAAGGATTCAATATTACCATTTAATAAGCTTGAATCTCTTGATGTAACGGCTGTTTGCTTTAAGAATAAAGCGGAATGGCGAGATTTACTTTGGCGTTATACAGCCATTGATCTAAAAGGGCAAGAAGCAATAAACGATTTACTTCTTGATACCAAAAGTGAGACTATAGTTTTATTGCTTGTTGAGGATTTGGCTACTATTAAAAAGTATCAATCTCAATTGGATAGCTTAATTGATTCACGTAAATGTTGCTTGGTTTATGGAGGTAGTCCTTATGATTTAACGAGGCTAAATAACTTGAGTAAAACGAATGCTTTGGTTTTAAGCTATCAGAATAATGCAAATACACGTGATTTAGTTACACAAATGTTGTTCGGAGCTATTCCTGCAAATGGTGTTTTACCAGTCGGTATAAATGCTAACTATAAAGAAGGCATGGGCATTGAAGTTTCAGCCTTAGGTCGTTTGCACTATACCCTACCTGAAGCAAGTGGACTAGATTCGGATTGGATTAATAATAAAGTTGATTCGGTTGTACTTGCGGGGCTTGATATGAAGGCTTTTCCTGGCTGTCATGTCTTAGTGGCTTACGATAGAAATGTAATCTTTAATAAGACATATGGTTTTCATACTTATGAAAGACGAAAGAAGGTACATCAGAACGATGTATTTGATTTGGCATCTGTGACTAAGATAAGTGGACCACTTCCTTTACTAATGAAAGCCTACGAACAGGGTTTAATTGACTTGGATCAGCCTTTTTCTGAGGCCTGGTCTGATTGGAAGAAGGGCTTTCTTCATCCTTCAAATAAATCGGATATTAGCTTTCGCGAGATTTTAGCTCATCAAGGAAGATTGACGCCTTATATAAATTATTACCCTTCAACCATGAAGCACGGTAAATACAAGTCGAAGTATTACAGTAGTTCAGCCGATGAAACATACAATTTAAAGATTGATGAGCACCTGTATTTAAATTCTAAGTTTAAGAAGCAGATATATAAAAGCATTAGGAAATCGCCCTTACTTGATAAGAAGGCGTACAAGTATAGTGGGCTATCTTTCATGATTTACCCTGAAATGCTGACTGAGCTTTTTGAAACTGATTACTCTGAACTATTGTACCAAACATTTTTTGAACCTCTGGGGGCATCGTCGCTTTGTTATAATCCATTAGATAGAATGAGTGCGAACAGGATTTTGCCGACGGAGTATGATAAGTATTATCGTAAAAAACAGATTCAAGGAACTGTGCACGATGAAGCTGCGGCAGTAATGGGTGGAGTTTCGGGTAATGCTGGTTTGTTTTCATCAGCAAATGATTTGGCTAAACTGATGCAGATGTACTTGCAAAAAGGTGAATATGCTGGCAAACGATACCTCGATGAAGCAGTTGTTGAGGAATTTATTCGCGTGCAGTTTCCTGAAAATAACAATCGTCGGGCACTAGGCTTTGATAAACCTCTTTTTGGAAATGATACTTTAAGTATTGAAAATAGCTATCCTGCACCTGCAGTGAGTATCACTAGTTTTGGACACGGTGGGTTTACAGGTACATTTGTGTGGTTAGATCCTGACAAGAAACTTATGTATATTTTTCTGTCGAACAGAGTCTATCCAACAAGAGAGAATCGTTTGATCTATCAAAAAAATATCAGGCCATCCATACAGCAAGTATTTTACGATGCTTTGGCCAAGAGAAACTAAACTAATACGTTTTTTTAAAAATCACCTAAAATCACATCTTCGTTCGAATCAGGTAATTGAGGTTTGGTATTTATTTTATAAAACACTTGTGATTCAGTAAAGTCCATTTCCAGCACCTTCATGTGAATGAGGTTAACAAGTATTTTTTCGGCCTTACGCGGACTGATATTGGCCATTCCGCAAAACTTTGAAAATGTGATGTAGCCATTGATTTCGAGGTAGGTTAAAAGTTTACTCTCGGCATATTTAATTTTTAGTAAGGCACCGGTTCCTTCGCGTTCTTTCTTCCAAACTTCAATTAAAATACGGTTGGCAACCATATTCATATCTTTTACTCTATGGTAGACTGTTGCTTGCCCATCGGGATCAGGTGCTCTGTGCGGTCTTCTTTTACTCTTCTTAACGACTATTTCAAGTACTGTTTTACCTTCCACTTCCCATTTAATCGTATCAAACGGAATGGCAGGTTGGCAATGTTTTTTAGCTGCAGCTTCAATCATGTAGTATTCTTCGTCTGATTCAACGCCTACAATATTACCATTGTCTTTTACACCAATCAAAAGTCGGCCACCATCGGTATTGGCAAAAGCGACTAAGGATCTGGCTATTTTCTTGGAGTCGGTAATAGCAAATTTGAAATCTTGGGTTTGGTGTTCTCCCTGCCCAATCATATTTAATAATTCTTTTGAACTCACAGCTTTATATTTTGCGCTAAGGTCGTAAAAAACTAGTTAGGTTTAAAATTTTGATAATATCGTGTATTGTCAGTGTTATTAGGACTTACAAATACCTGTTAGTGCTTAAAATATTGAAGCGTAGCTATTAAGAATAAGTCTTGATAATACTTAAAAGTAAAGAATATGATAATTGTCATGTGTAAAAAACGTTAAAAAATATTAAATTACAGAAAAGAATCTCTAATTAAGAGAGGTTTATCACCTTTAAATTTTAGCTATTATGACAGCAGTGAAACAACTGGTAAAAGGTTTGGCCGAACAACACGGTCGAAATGAAGAAAGTCTTTTACCAATTCTTCAAGGAATAGTGAGCCAGGAGCAACACATTTCCGAGGATGCGATGGTCGAGGTAGCCCGTGAGTTGAATATTTCAGCGGCTCAGGTGTATGGTACTGCTACCTTCTATTCGTTTTTACATACTAAACCGCTCGGAAAGTTTGTAATTCGTGTATGCAAGACCATAACTTGTATGATGCACGGAAAAAATCAAATCATTAAAGAACTGGAAACGGTTCTGAAAATTAATTTAGGTGAGACTACCCATGACGGAAAGTTCACTTTACTTGAGACTAATTGCCTGGGACAATGTCACAAAGGTCCGGCCATGCTTATCAACGATAAGCCATATACACAACTTACCCCTGAGAAGGTACGAGAAATAATTATGATGTATCGTCACGAAGAAGTTCGTGCCAACTAACCTTTAAACCTAAAGCTATGAAACGAGCCGTGAGAAAATATTTTCATACTAAGACAATTATTTCTTAGGCGAGTTCCATATGGTAATTAAAAGAAAACATAATCATATGAAAAAGAAACATCTGCAAAGGCTCGACCTAATCTTTAAGAATGAGCATGACACAGAAGCTATACTGGAGAAAACTTTTAAAAGAAGTAACGATGACGTTATAAATGACTTAATAAGTTCTGGTTTAAAAGGCAGGGGTGGAGCTGGATTTCCAACAGGATTAAAGTGGAAACTGGCATCAGAAGAAGAGACAGAAGTTAAATATGTTATTTGTAATGCCGACGAAGGAGAACCTGGAACATTTAAAGACCGTGAGATTTTGTCTAGCGTTCCGCATAAAGTATTAGCGGGAATGGCGGTATGTGCTCGTATTATTGGGGCGAAAAAAGGATTTATTTATCTACGAGGCGAGTATTTATTCTTGAAACCTCAATTGTTAGAAGCCATTGATAAGTTTCACAGCTTGTTAGATGAAATGAAAGTAGATTTTAGAGTTGAAATTTTCTTGGGTAGCGGAGCTTACATTTGCGGCGAGGAAAGTGCCTTGTTTGAAAGTATGGAAGGTAAACGTGGAGAACCACGTAATAAACCACCTTTCCCAACTGCTCAGGGCTATAAAGATAAACCCACTGTAATTAATAATGTAGAAACCTTAGCGCACACCTATTCAATATTTAAATATGGTCCGGAGAAGTTCCGCGATTTAGGAATTCAAGATTCAAGAGGTTCAAAGGTGTTTTCTGTTTCGGGAGATACCCCTGTACCTGGTATTTACGAATTGGAATTTGGTATGTCCTTACAGAAGTTTGTTGATGATTTTGCCGATGGTGATGCAAAAGCTGTGCAAGTGGGTGGTGCATCAGGTTTCTGTGTACCTCGTAAGCGTTTTGATAAAACTGTAATAGGTTACCAGGGAAAATTACGTGGTACTTCCTTACCAACAGGGGGATCAATGATGATTTTTAATTCTTCACGTTCGATGTATAACGTACTTCATAACTACCTCGACTTTTTTGTGGAAGAATCATGCGGGCAATGTACACCATGCAGGGTTGGAACCCAGCAGTTATTATTAGGTGTTGAAGCTGTTAAAAAAGGTGAGCAGCCATCTTCATACCTCGATAAGTTAATGGATTTGGCCGAAGCAATGAGAATAACCGCCAAGTGTGGTTTAGGCCAGTCAGTGGCAAATTCTTTCTCATCAATTGTTGAGAACTTTAAAGAGGAAATGATTTACTAACCTAACATGAAGAATCATGGCTGAAAAGATTAATTTAAAAATTGATAATATCGCTGTAAATATCGATGAGGGTTCAACGATATTGGAAGCAGCACAAAAAATAAATATTCGCATTCCTACATTGTGCTATCACGAAGATTTATGTGTGGCAGGTAATTGTAGGGTATGTATGGTGGAGCAAGTTGGAAGCGATCGTTTGATACCATCATGTGCCATGCCTGTATCTGAAGGTATGGAGATAATGACCAATAGTTTAAAAGTTCGCAGTGCTCGAAAGCAAGTGGTTGAGTTGCTTGTGAGCGAACACCGTGCAGAATGTACTCGTTGTTATAAAAATGGTAAATGCGAATTGCAGGATCTGTCTTCGGAATATATTGTTGGTGAAAATGGCTACATCGATTTAATTCCATTAAAAGGGTATAGCATCGATAACTTCTCACCGTCAATCATCAAAGATGATAGTAAGTGTATTCGCTGTCAGCGTTGTGTTCGAACTTGTAACGAATTACAGAACATTGGCGCCCTTTCAGTAGCCTATAAGGGAGAGCATATGAAAATATCATCTTTCTACGAAAAGCCGATGTACGAAGTGGTTTGTACCAATTGTGGACAATGTATTAATCGCTGTCCTACAGGTGCTCTTACCGAAAAGACCTATTTTGATGAAGTATGGTCGGCACTTAATTCGGAAAAGAAGCATGTTGTGGTTCAAACAGCACCTGCTGTTCGTATTGCTCTTGGTGAAGCTTTGGGCATGCCTGTTGGTGAAATTGTAACGGGTAAATTGGTTGCTGCACTACGTCGTCTTGGATTTAATTCTGTATTAGATACTGACTTTACAGCTGATTTAACCATTATTGAAGAAGGTAACGAGTTATTACAACGCCTTAAGAAAGTATTGGTTGATGGCGATACAAGTGTTAAGTTACCTTTAACCACATCTTGTTCTCCTGGCTGGGTTAAGTTTATTGAACATGCTTTTCCTGAGTACCTCGAAAATGTTTCTACAGCTAAATCGCCTCAGCAGATGTTTGGAGCCCTGGCTAAAACATTTTATGCAAAGAAAATTGGTGTTGAGCCAGAAAATATGGTGAGTATATCGGTTATGCCGTGTACCGCCAAAAAATACGAAGCCGATCGACCAGAAATGCGCAGTAGTGGTTATAAGGATGTTGATTATGTGTTGACTACTCGAGAGTTGGCTTTAATGATTAAGCAGGCAGGTATTGATTTTAGCTCTCTTCCTGATGATGAATATGACAGCATCATGGGTGAATCTTCCGGAGCCGCCGTTATTTTTGGTGCTACAGGTGGAGTAATGGAAGCTGCCCTTCGAACAGCGTACGAGGTTGTTACTGGGCGCGAAGTGCCTTTCAAGAATTTGAATATTACCGCCGTTCGTGGAATGGAAGATGTAAAGGAAGCAACTATCAAGATAGAAAATGTATTGCCTGAATGGAGTTTCTTAGAAGGAGCAGAGTTAAAGACTTGTGTAGCACACGGCCTTAGTAATGCTAAAAAAGTGATGGAAGCAGTACGTGATGGTAAGGCAGAATATCATTTCATTGAGATTATGGCCTGTCCTGGTGGATGTTTAGGTGGCGGTGGTCAGCCAATACCAACTTCACTGGCAATTCGTAAGCAAAGAAGTAAGGCCATATACGAAGAGGATTCGTTGAAGCCAATTCGAAAATCGCATGAGAATCCAGAAGTGATCCATATTTATGAGGAATTCTTGAAAGAACCTTTGGGTGAAAAATCACACGAACTACTACATACGCATTATACTAAGCGAAACAGGTATTGATTATTCGCAAAGTACATATAAATCCTTTCGAGGATTAATGCATAGAACCGGGACTTGTTCCCGGTTTTTAATAGCCTTAAGCTCTGGTGGACCAACTATTTCCTGATCAGGCCCATAGTGTTTTGTTGAGCAAATCAGTACAATGCCATTTTTATTCGCGGCAGCTAATTCTGTTGCTTCACGGGCTATCGAAAGGCTATTGTAGCAGCCCGGAATGATTTTATATGAAAGATTTAATTTAGTGAGTAGGTTTTGTGCGAATAATAAATGATTCTTGATGATGTTTCTCGCTGTCACATCTTTTTCATGAGCCGGAATTAATACAATGTCCGAATTGTTGAATCGACCAAAGTAACTTGCCCAAATGAATTTTTCTTTTTCTTCCTTTCTAAAGCTGATTGGAATATAGATGGTATTGTAGTTCGGAGCTTTGGTGTTTGGACGAACCATGAGGAAAGGCATTTTAAATTGCCTGCTTTGTTTCATTAATTGAACGTCCTTGTAGAATTTGAGTTTTGATTCCTGGGGCATTTCCATAACGATGGATGCCGCTTCTAGTTCGTCAGAAAGGCTTGATAAAACAGGCATTATGCGCCCCTGCTTTACAATGGTGGTAATGCTCGATCGTGTTTTTAGTCTCAGCTGATCTTTTAGGTCCTGAAGGTAGTCAACAATTGCATCAGAGGCCTCTTGAGAACTTTGATCCGGAATAATGGCAATGATTGCAATGTTCTGGTTTAGTGCTTCAGATAATGCTAGGCCTTGCTCAATGACAAGATCATCATTATCATTTCTGCGCACAAGTACGAGTACAGATGATAAAAAAGAATTCATTATTTGGCGATTTAAAGGTGCTCTAAAATAACTAAATTTGTTAAAAGAACAAATGTTGTATTAGGCTTAGATTTAAATCTATTATATTGATAAATAAAGGCTTGAGTTATTTAGGATGGCTATAAATTGCAATGAGCTGATGAATAGCATTCTTCATTAACGAATTATTTTCTTAATTTAAATTCGATTATATTTTTTAAACCTTGAATATGGATGCAAAACATGAAATAACTATATGCCTCGGAAGCTCTTGTTTTTCGCGTGGTAATAAGGAAGTATTGGAGGTGATTAAGAAATTTATTGACAAGCATCAGCTTAGTGTTGATGTGTTTTTTCATGGTGATTTATGTAATGGTCACTGTGCCGAAGGCCCGGTTCTTAAGATCGATGAACAACTATTTTCGAATGTTCAAGTGGATAATGTTTTCGATATTTTGAGTGGGTATTTTGAGATTAATGAAAATTAGCAGCTAAGTTTCTAGTGATATGAGTCAGTTAATAGTAAGTGATAAGGATAAGTGTAACCTAAGTTATACCTGTGTTAGGGTTTGTCCCGCTAAAGCCATTAAAATAGCGGATAAGCATGCTCAGATATTGCCAGACAGATGTATTGGATGTGGGCATTGTGTAACTATGTGTTCGCAAGAAGCAATTAGCTTTAGGGATGAGAAGACGCAAGTGTTGGAGTTAATCAAATCTGAAGATAAAGTTGCAGTTATTTGTGATCCAGCTATATCTGGCGAATTTACTGATGTTACTGATTATCGAAAGTTTGTAGCGATGATCAGAGAGTTAGGTTTTGATTATGTAACTGAAATGTCCTTTGCAGTTGATTTAATTGCTTATCGTTATGAGAATTTGGTTGAAAACTTTCAAGGTAAGCATTTTATTACCACCAAATGTCCGGCAGTTGTTAAGTACATTGAGAGACACGAGCCGGATTTAGTTGAGAATTTAGCGACTATTGTTCCGCCATATATTGCAATGGCAAAAGTGGTTAAGAAAAGATATGGAACAGACACTAAGGTTGTGTATTTAACTGCCTGTACTGCTTCTAAGGATGATGCAAAGCGTTTCTATGGTAGCGATGGTCAGGTTGATTCTGTTATAACATTTCTGGAATTACGAGAGCTATTTGCCATGAAACGTATATCTGAAAATACGGTTGAATATAGTGAGTTTGATCCTCCGTTGGGGCGTAAAGGCGGTTTATTTCCAATTGCTCATGGCCTATTTCAGGCAGTCGATATTAATCAGGGCTTGTTAGAAGGTAATATCTTAATAACAGAAGGGCGAACTAATTTTTTACAGTCTATTCGAGAATTTAAAGCGGAGAAAGAGCTGAAGCAACACCTTGATCTGTTTTATTGCAAAGGTTGTATCATGGGGCCTGGTATGTCGAGTGGAGGTAAGAAGTTTACAAGACGATCGCAGGTAATTAAATATGTAAATAAACGCATGAAAGACATTGATGTTTATCAATGGAGACTTGATGTGGAAGAATTTAAAAACCTTGATTTAACTCGAAATTTTCGTTCGGTTGATTTACGATTGGTTAATCCAGAAGATGAGGCTGTTGATAAGGTTTTGGAAGACATGGGAAAGAAGAAGCGTGAAGATCAGTTAGGATGTGGTGCGTGTGGTTATCCTACGTGTCGCGAATTTGCTGTTGCTCACCTTCAAGGTTTAACGGATTACGAGCAATGTTATACCTATTCTTTAAAAACGCTTCGTAGTTATGTGAAGAAGGTTAATGCGTCCAATGAAAAATATAGGGTTACCCAAGATGCTTTATTAAAAAGTGAAGAGAAAGCACGGCTGGAGGAGCGAGCTGCTCGTGCTGCTTCTGAAACTACTACTTCAATGCTCAATAAATTAAGGGCAGGAGTGGTGATTGTGGATGCTAAGTTGGATGTGATCGAAGCCAACGCTAAGTTTATTGAAATGTTAGGAGACGATGCAAGTGAAATTGCTGAATTGGTGCCTGGTTTAAAGGGTGCTAAATTGAGTACCTTGGTTGATTTTCATAAAGTATTCACAACCGTATTGCAATCGGGGCAAGATGTGTTGGATAGAGACGTTGCATTTAAAAATTCAATTTTTAATGTTTCGGTTTTTACCATTAAGAAGAATGGAATAGTTGGTGGTATTATTCGCGATTTAGTAACACCAGAGGTTAGAAAGGAAGAGGTAATAAAGCGTGCGCGTGACGTGATTAAAGAAAATCTACAAACTGTGCAGCAAATAGCATTCTTGCTTGGCGAGAGTGCTTCCAAGACTGAAAAGACCCTAAATAGTATAATTGAAGCTCAAAAATTAGGCGATTCAAATGAATCAGGACAATAGGTTCTATATCGATATCGAGTGTCGTCAAAATAACCATGTTGGTGAGTTGATTTGTGGCGATGTATTCCTCTCTAAGCGTATTAAGGAGGAAGGACGAACTATTGCTGTATTGTCTGATGGAATGGGCAGTGGAGTTAAGGCTAATGTGCTTGCTACGCTTACTGCATCCATGGCAATGAACTTTACGGTTGAGCATCGGGAAGTGCGTAAAACTGCTGAAATTATCATGAATACATTACCTGTGTGTAGTGTTCGCAAGGTGAGCTATAGCACTTTTACAATTATCGATATTGATGATGATGGAACGACTACCATTGTGGAGTATGATAATCCGCAATGCATAGTCATGCGTGGAGCAAAAATGTTTGATCCAAAATGGTCTTACATTGAGTTGCAGAGTGAACAAAATAAGGGTAAAAAAATAAGAACTTGTAAGTTTAAAGCACAGCGAGAAGACAGAGTTTTTTTCTGGTCTGATGGTATTGTGCAGTCCGGTATGGGGTCAAGAGCATTTCCATTTGGATGGGGAGAAGAAGCTGTTGGGGAATATGTCAAGAAAATAGTTAATTATACGCCTTTTGCATCTGCCATAAAGATTGCTAATAAGGTTGTAAATATGGCGATGTTGCACGATGGTGACAAACCAAAGGATGATTCTTCGTGTGGGGTAATTTATTTCAGAGAGCCTCGTAAATTACTGCTCATATCCGGCCCTCCATTTGAAGATGAAAGCGATTTTAAATTTTCTTTAAAAGTACAACATTATAAGGGCAAAAAAATTATTGCCGGAGGAACAACTGCCGAGGTTATTGCCCGTGAATTAGCACTTAAATTTGATGCTGGACTAGAGTCTGATGATCCGGATTTACCACCGGTTTCCTTTATGCAGGGAATTGATTTGGTAACCGAAGGTATTTTAACGCTTGGAAAAGTTGCGACACTGTTAGAGCAGTATAATAATGAGACAAGGTTGGGTCGAGGGCCTGCTGATCAGATAATTAAGATGTTGCTCGAGAGTGATAAAATCCATGTTTTAAATGGAACGAGAATTAATGTAGCTCATCAAGATCCAAACTTACCTGTAGAGCTTGAAATTAGGCGTACTGTAGTGAAACGCATCGTCAAATTATTGGAAGAAAAATTCCTGAAAGAAGTGAATATTGAATACATGTAAAATGTTAGTTTATTCACTGATAAAAATCATAAACCTTGTCTGCTTTTAAATTATCGCTAATGTCTGTTTAAATCTTAGATTTTGAAATCAATTCGACCTTGATTGTCGTTGATTTGATGCAATTTAATTTAGATTTGATATGGATTATCGAAAATGGACTTCTTCATTTTTTTTTTTGATATTAATAGTATTCATTTGTCCTGTCAATCGGGAAAATTTTCTTTAATGGTTGGATTTATTTTAGCCATTTCATGAAAAAAACAGATGTTGCTAATGAAGATACGAGAAATAGCAGAAATTTTAGATGCACGAGTAGTTTGTGGCGAGGAATCCATTGATAGAGATATTAATTGTGGATTTGCGAGTGATTTGATGAGCGATGTATTGACATTGGATTCAGAGCACTTGGCATTAATTACGGGTTTGGCGAATATGCAAGTGGTTAGAACTGCAGAAATGGCTGATGTAAATTGCATTGTGTTTGTTCGCAATAAAATTGTGAGCCCTGAAATGCGAGAAGTAGCTGCAGAGAATGATATGGTATTATTAGAGTGTAAGTACTCGATGTTTAATACCATAGGAATGTTATTTCAGGCCGGATTACAGCCTGTTTATTGATCTAATTATTTGTATGGAGTTTAACTACGAAGTTGAAGGCGGCAATTTTGCAAAAGCGGGAAACGCAGCCAGCAGTGTTAAAAAAGTGCTAAAGCAGCTTAATGTTGATCCTAAGGTGATCAAACGTGTGGTTGTGGCTTTATACGAAGGCGAAGTGAATGTGGTGGCACATGCTTATAAAGGCAATATCATGGTGGATATTGACACTGCTCGTATTTTTATTCGAATTCAAGACGAAGGGCCAGGTATTCCTGATATTGACTTGGCTATGACTGTTGGTTATTCAACAGCTTCGGCTATGGTTCGGGAAATGGGATTTGGAGCAGGTATGGGCTTACCAAATATGAAACGAAATGCAGATTCTTTAAAATTATCAAGTAAGGTTGGTGAAGGAACAATTGTAGAACTCACAACTAACTTGTCAAAATAAGGATATTAGATATGCGTAAACAACACTTTTATCATGCATTAAAAGTAGATGAGCAACTATGCTTTGGTTGTACGCATTGTATGAATGTCTGTCCGACTGATGCCATTCGTATTCGTGATGGCATTGCATCTATCCATCGAAATTTATGTGTTGATTGTGGCGAATGTATGAAGGTTTGTCCGGTTGAAGCTATTTTTGTGGAACAGGATGATTTTCAGAATATATTTGATTACAAGTATCGAGTGGCTGTTTTACCTTCAGTATTTATTGGTCAGTTTTCGAAGCAAATAAGTGAAGGTGAGATAATCGACGTATTAAAAGGTTTAGGTTTTACACACGTTGTGCCTGCCGAAGCAACCGTTGATAGCTTAAATGAAGCCATGTTGGAGGTTCATAACGCCGATCATGAGAAACCACTGATTAGTTCCTTTTGTCCATCAATCGTGCGCTTGATTCAAGTTAAGTTTCCGGGACTTGTAAATAATATAATAGCAACAAAACCACCAATTGACAGTACTGCTATCTACTATCGTAAGTTACTTTTAGATGAAGGTAAGAAGGCTGAAGATATTGGTATTTTTTATGTTACGCCTTGCGCATCAAAAATTGCAACGGTGAAAGATCCTGTTGGTGAATCCACATCATTTGTTGATGGGGTCATTAATATGGATTTTTTATATAATAAAGTATACCACGTGCTTAAAACACGTGGCGAAGAATATACTCAGAAAGACGAAAATGTACCATATATATCACCTAAAGGTTTAAAGTGGAGCCTTACAGATGGAGAATCAGATCACATGAAAGGCCGTTGTTTGGCCATTGATGAGATTCATAATGTTATTTCTTTTCTTGAGAAAGTTGAGAACGATGAGGTCATTAATGTAGATTTTCTCGAACTACGTGCATGCGATCAAAGCTGTGCAGGTGGAGTGCTTTTAACTGAGAATCGATTTTTAACGGTAGAACGTTTGAAAACAAGAGCTGAACGCCTTGAGAAAACGAAGGATTATTATACTGAGATTACACCAGTTCATAAAGAATTTATCAAGGATACTTTACAGTTAGGTAAAATTGAGCCTCGTTCGGTAATGAGCCTTGATGAAGATATGGGAACAGCTCTAAAGAAAATGGAGCGGGTTCGTCGCATAATGTGTTATTTGCCAGGTATTGATTGCGGAGCCTGTGGAGCACCCAATTGTGAAAGCCTGGCACGAGACATTGTTATGAAGGATGCACATTTATCTAATTGTGTATTTCTGCAGCGCATGATGGAAAAAACAAAGAAATTAGATCCGATGCACTCCATAAGAATTATTGAAAAAACATGGGGTAAGGATCGTTTGGATAAGGATTGTAAAAAAAAGGGAGCAAAGAATGAAAGTTTGTGATATAGTAGAAAAGCTGAATTTGAAAGTAATTGGTGGTTCCGAAGGATTGCAGAATGAGGTAGTTGGTGGTTATACATCAGACTTGTTAAGTGATGTAATGGGAAATGCCAATGAAGGGCAAGTTTGGATAACGCTCCAAACACATCGTAATGTAATGGCAGTTGCTTCGCTAAAGGATGTTGCAGCGGTGATTATAGTAAAAGGCTTAGAAGCGGAGGAAAGCACCATTAGTCAAAGTAATGATGAAGGGATTCCTTTGTTAAGCTCAGATTTGGAAACGTTTGAATTATCGGGGCAGCTATACGAGTTGTTGCAGTAAGGTATGAAATTATTTAAAGCTGATTTCCATATTCATACGGTTTTATCGCCATGCGGAAGTTTGGAGATGAGTCCGCTTGGAATAATTGAATCAGCAGTAAAACAAGGATTAGATATTATTGGTATTACCGATCATAACACAACACATCAGTGTAAAGAGGTAGTGCTGGTTGGAGAAAAAAAAGGAATAACGGTATTGTGTGGAGCCGAGGTAACTACACGTGAAGAAGTACATTGTTTAACGTTCTTTGAAAATTTTGAAAAACTTGAAGCTTTCCAGAAGTATCTGGATGAGCATTTACCAAATGTGCCGAATGATGTGGATCATTTTGGACATCAGGTATGGGTGAATGAAGAAGAGGAGATTCTGGGACAAGAAGATCGCTTATTAATTAGTGCCATTGACCAATCGATTGAGGAGGTAGAACGTAAAGTTAAATCTTTAGATGGTTTATTTATTCCAGCTCACGTTGATAAACTTCGCAATAGTTTGTACAGTCAACTCGGATTTATGCCATTTGATTTACAGCCTGACGCCATAGGGATGAGTCCCAATGCTAAAATCGACAAGGAATTGGAAAAGCATCCTGAACTAAATAAGTTGCAATTAATTAGAAGTTCTGATGCACATCAGCCAGACCTCATAGGTTCGCACTATACTGTTTTAGAGTTAGAAAAGGCCAGTTTCGAAGAAGTGAAAATGGCTTTGCACAAGTTGAATGGAAGAAACGTAAAACGCTTAGTTTAAAAGTAGGTAGATGAAGGATTTGTCGATGCATATAACTGATATTGTTCAGAACTCGGTAAGAGCAAAAGCGAAATTGGTTGAACTCATTATAAATGAAACTGGCGATCAACTCAGTTTTACCTTTGTGGATGATGGTTGCGGCATGGATGAGGAAACGGTTAAGAAAGTAAGCGATCCGTTTTACACTTCACGAACAACCCGTAAGGTTGGTTTGGGAATCCCTTTATTTACTCAAAGTGCAGAGCAAACAGGAGGCGAATTGAAGATTAGTTCCACTATTGGTAAAGGAACCACTGTTGAGGTGAGGCTAGGATTAAATCACATCGATCGACCACCCATGGGTGATTTACCTTCAACAGTAGCCATGCTTATTACGGGTAATCCTGAAACGGAAATGATTTTCACCTATAATAAGGAGGAAGAGAAGTTTGTATTGGATAGTCGAGAAGTGAAGGAGATATTGGGAGATGTAGATATCCGTTTACCGCAGGTAACAAGTTTTTTGAAAGAAATGATTGCTGAGAATTTAAAAGAATTGAATACAACTATATAAAACGAATGTGTAATTAATAATAACCAATTGCTATGTCTAAAGTTAAATCACTAGCTGATCTTCGTAAAATGAAGGATGAGCTGCAGAGTAAAGTTCATCTGCGGGAACAAAGTGACAACCCGGAGAAATTAGTTCAAGTAAAAGTATCTATGGCTACCTGTGGTATTGCTTCCGGAGCTAAAGAGATTATGAACTATATGATTGATGAGATGGATAACCAAGCCATCGAAGCGCTTGTTACTCAAACTGGGTGTATGGGTTTTTGCCATGCAGAACCAACTATTGAAGTGACTTTGCCTAATAATGCACCAATTGTTTATGGCCATGTTGATCAAAAGAGGGCTGAAGAAATAATCAATAAGTACATTATCAGAGGAGAACTGGTTGATGGTATCATACCAGTGAATTACGAGACTGTTAAAGAAAACAAGAACGACTAGTATTTTAACACTATGGCTAAATATAAAAATCATGTCCTTGTTTGCGGCGGTACAGGTTGTCGTGCTTCTCAAGGAGAGGAAATTGTACAGAATTTAAATCAAGTCATTGAAGAGAATGGAATTGAGAATGATGTACAGGTAGTAAGAACTGGATGTTTCGGTTTTTGCGAGAAAGGACCAGTTGTGAAAATGGTTCCTGATAATACATTTTACGTACAAGTGAAACCTGAAGATGCAACTGAAATAGTTAAGGAGCATTTGGTTAAAGGGCGTCAAGTTGAGCGTTTATTATTTACCGATCCTGAAACAAAAGAACGTATTTCAGAATCAAAAGACATGGGTTTCTACAAAAAGCAGATTCGCATTGCCTTGCGTAATTGTGGTTTTATCAACCCTGAAAATATTGATGAGTATATCGCTCGTGAAGGTTATGCTGCCTTAGGTAAAGCATTAACTGAAATGAAGCCTGAAGAAGTAATCAAGGAGATTCTTGATTCGGGACTTCGCGGTCGCGGTGGAGGAGGTTTCCCTACAGGATTGAAGTGGGAATTGACTCGTAAAGTTGAGGCTGATCAAAAATACGTAGTTTGTAATGCCGATGAAGGTGACCCAGGTGCATTTATGGACCGTTCAATTCTTGAAGGTGATCCACATGCTGTGCTTGAGGCAATGGCCATTAATGGTTATTGTACTGGTGCATCAATCGGTTTAATTTATATTCGTGCTGAGTATCCTTTGGCCATCGAACGTTTGAAAATTGCTATTGAGCAAGCTCGTGAGTATGGTTTATTAGGTAAGGATATTATGGGTACTGGTTTCGATTTTGATGTTGAAATGCGTTATGGAGCTGGTGCTTTTGTTTGTGGTGAAGAAACAAGTTTGATTCACTCAATGGAAGGTTTGCGTGGTGAGCCTACTGTTAAGCCACCATTCCCATCGGAAAGCGGATACAAAGGAAAACCAACCAATGTTAACAATGTTGAAACTTATGCAAATATCCCAGTTATCCTATTGGAAGGTGCTAAGTGGTTCAGCAGCATTGGTACTGAAAAAAGTAAGGGTACGAAAGTATTTGCTTTAGCCGGTAAAGTAAATAACGTAGGTTTGATTGAAGTACCTATGGGTACTACACTTCGCGAAGTAATCTTCGACATTGGTGGTGGTATCAAAGATGGAAAAGGATTTAAAGCTGTTCAAACAGGTGGTCCATCAGGAGGTTGTTTAACTGAGAAACACCTTGATATTCCAATCGATTACGATAACTTATTGGCATGTGGTTCTATGATGGGATCGGGTGGTATGATTGTAATGGACGAAGATGACTGTATGGTTTCGATGGCTAAGTTCTATCTTGACTTTACCGTTGAAGAATCGTGTGGTAAATGTGCGCCATGTCGTATTGGTAACAAGCGTTTGTACGAAATGCTTGACAAAATTACAGAAGGTAAAGGAACAGAAGAAGATTTAGGTCACTTACGTAATTTAAGTAACGTGATTAAGGATACTTCTCTTTGTGGTTTAGGACAAACATCGCCTAACCCGGTTCTTTCTACTATGGAAAACTTCTGGGATGAATATGTTGCTCACGTTAAAGAGGATAAATGTCCGGCTGGTCAGTGTAAGTCATTGATGCAGTATGTTATTAGTGAAGAAACATGTGTGGGATGTACACTTTGTTCTCGTGTTTGTCCGGTAGATGCTATAACAGGTGATAAAAAAGCACCTCATATCATCAATCAGGAAACATGTATTAAGTGTGGAGCTTGTTATGATAAGTGTAAATTTGCTGCAATCAGCATCCAGTAGTTTACAAAGTAGTTTTGAACTGTAAAAGAATAAAAGAATGGAAATCGTTCAATTAACCATAGATAATAAAAAGGTAGTTGTTGAAAAAGGCACAACTATCTTAGAAGCTGCTAAAACAATCGGGGTTGATATACCTACGCTTTGTCACATGAAGCTTCATGATACAAACTTCGAAAACAAGCCAGGCGGATGTCGTGTGTGTGTAGTTGAGGTTGAAGGTCGTCGTAATTTAGCTCCAGCTTGTAAGTCGGAGTGTGACGAAGGCATGAATATTAACACGCACTCGGTACGCGTTGTGAATGCACGTCGCACGGTAATGGAACTGATTCTATCAGATCACCCATTTGACTGTTTGGTATGTGCTAAGTCAGGCGATTGTGAGTTACAGTCGATGGCGCAGAACCTAGGTATTCGCGAAATTAGATACCAAGGTGAGAAAAATAAATATAAGAGTGATGAGTCTCCGGCAATCATCCGTGAGATGGAGAAATGTATCATGTGTCGCAGATGTGAAACATCATGTAACAAGGTACAAACTGTAGGTACACTTTCGGCTATCAACCGTGGTTTTGAGTCAGTTGTAGCTCCTGCATTCGAAATGGATTTAGATCACTCTAATTGTACTTTCTGCGGACAGTGTGTAGCTGTTTGTCCAACTGGAGCTTTAACCGAGCGCGATAGCTCATCTAAAGTAATGGATGCCATTGTTGATCCTACTAAAACAGTTATCGTGAATACTGCTCCTGCGGTACGTGCTGCTTTGGGTGAAGAGTTCGGCATGGAAGCTGGTACTTTGGTAACAGGTAAAATGGTTTCTGCTTTGCGTAAGCTTGGATTCGATCATGTATTTGATACGGATTTTGCAGCCGATCTTACCATTATGGAAGAAGGTACTGAGTTACTTGGCCGTTTAGGTAAACATTTAGCTGGTGATAAGGATGTGAAATTACCAATCTTGACATCTTGTTGTCCGGGATGGGTGAATTTCTTCGAGCACCAATTCCCAGATATGTTAGATATTCCATCAACTGCTAAGTCGCCTCAGCAGATGTTTGGAGCCATTGCAAAAACTTATTTTGCTGATCAGTTGGAGAAGAAACGTGAAGAAATTGTTGTTGTTTCTGTTATGCCTTGTTTGGCTAAGAAATACGAATGTTCGCGTGATGAATTCAAGGTAGATGGTGACCCTGATGTTAACTTATCGATTTCAACGCGTGAGTTAGCTCAGATGATACGTAACGCTAACTTGAACTTTGAAGCACTTGAGGATGATGATTTCGATCAACCAATGGGTGAGTCAACTGGTGCAGCGGTTATTTTTGGTACTACTGGTGGTGTAATTGAAGCTGCTGTTCGTACCGCTTACGAGGTACATACTAAGAAATCCCTCGAACGTCTTGACTTCGAAGAGTTACGTGGAATGGAAGGTATCCGTTCTGCTACCATCGATTTTGATGGACTACCAGTTAATATTGGTATTGCTCACGGTTTAGGTAATGCTCGTAAGTTATTGGAAGATATTAGAGCTGGTAAGTCTGAATTCCATGCCATTGAAATCATGGCTTGTCCTGGTGGATGTATTGGTGGTGGTGGTCAGCCATATCACCATGGTGATGTGGAAGTTCTTAAGAAACGTCAAAGTGCCATTTATCAAGAGGATAAAGGTAAGGTATTGCGTAAGTCGCACGAGAATCCATTCATACAGAAATTGTATAAGGAGTTCCTAGGCGAACCTTGTGGCGAGAAGTCGCATGAGTTATTGCATACGCACTATTACGACAAGAAAAAGAAGACTGAAATTTAGACTAGTAAATAGTATCAAGATAAAAGTATCAAGAATGATTTACTTATTGTTTAAAGGTTAATCCTTAAGTATAGAGTTGCAATCTTGATACTTGATACTTAGATCTTAAATCTAAAAAAAAACAAAATGGCTAAAATAAAATTACCCGCTGCTAAAGTGGAAGAGTTAAAAGGAGTTTGCGTTAAATTCAACCGCGATGGTGGTGAATTGATCAACGTGCTTCATGCAGCTCAAGAGTTGTTTGGTTACTTACCTGCCGAAGTGCAAGAGTTGGTAGCTAACGAAATGAATCTGTCGATTGCCCATGTATATGGTGTAGTTACTTTCTATTCATTCTTCTCGATGATACCTAAAGGTGAGCATCCAATTTCTATATGTATGGGTACAGCATGTTATGTGCGTGGTGCCGAAAAAGTATTGGACGAATTTAAGCGTCATTTAGATGTAAAAGTTGGTGAAACGACTGAGGATGGTAAATTCTCGATTAGCTGCTTACGTTGTGTAGGAGCTTGTGGTTTAGCACCAGTTGTTACTGTTGGCGAGAAAGTTTTCGGACGTGTTGCTCCTGAAGATGTAAAAGGTATACTCGAAGAGTATTCTTAACCGATAAAATGGCCTTCGGGCTATTTCTATAATGAACCGCCCTAGTTATGCTAGGACGGTTTTTTTGTTACAACAATTTCAAGCTTTGTTCACCGCAATTTGAATTCGTATCAGGTGAGCGTTAGATGCGCATCTATTTTAAAGAGTCATTCTTTTATACATGCTTATTAACTAACTAGCCTATTGACTTAGTCGTTTTTAGTAAAATAGTCTTTGTTTGAGATGGCATCATCACTCACAATAATACTAGCCTTTTTAAACCAAACTTCTGCGTAATTTCCGGTTTTATATTGCTGTTGGAGATCGCCATTATACGTTTTAGCACCTGAACACCAATTTTTGTTGACTTCTGGAGATACGCCGTTGGTTTGATTATAACAGCCTAATTTAAAGAATAAACCTTCATTGGCATAGGCATTTTCTCTTTCAACACCATCCTGACCAACAGGCACAAACATCTTCTGAGTCTGCTCGGGTAAATCAGCACTTGTAATATACTCCGACTGAATTAAGTTTTTGGTAAACACTTTTGTTTCGTGATTTGCACTAGTGAACTTAAGGTGCATAAGCCCATCCTTAACTTCTATTTCATAACTGAATTCTTCGCCTAACAAGATGCCATTCTGAGGTTCTTCGGGATACGAATTCTCAGTATTACCCACTACAGAAAAATCATGTCCCCAAACACTGGTTGAATAATCCCATCGTTTTGAGTTATCAGTACCTTGGGTATTGATTTCGTAATGCCAAAACACCGAACCCTTTTGATGACCTGGAAACTTCTTGTAAAATATTTTGAGCGGTTCATTCTCATGCCCGTCAGCACTATGTATCTGACCTACTACTACTGAGTAAGAAGCAGCCACTCGAGCATCGCCACTGGCTGATACATTCATTACTTTGAGGCTTGCTGACAATTTAGCAGGTGTTTGTGCTGACCACTTTTTAATTTGTGCCAATTCGGTTCTTGTGTTTTTTGAAGTGCCGTGAGTATTGCCAGCATTTGGGCTTTTAAATACTACCCAATCTTCATTGTTGTCTGAGGTTTTGTAAAAGAAGTCCTTTTGCTCATAATCAATGGCTTGTCCAACATTTGATCCATCTCCAAGTATCAAATTCCAATGCTCAAAAAATGGAATAATATCACTGGCATAGAGGACTTTCTCAAGCTCTTTTTTATCACTTTTATTACTTGCTGTTTTACAGCTAATTATTATCAAGCTAAAACTTAATATAACTAAGGATATGACAAATCTTTTTATATTCATTTTATTGATTTATTAGATGTTACTTAAGTGTTGATGACTTTATGTTCTTACATATTATAAACTCCTCCGTTGATGTCGAGCGTTGCGCCTGTAATAAATCCATCGTATTCTGAAGCAAGGTATAACACAGCTCTTGCAACATCGTCGGCATTGCCTGCTCGTTGAATAGGAATTCCAGCTATTGTTTCATCCGCAGACTCCTTGGTAGTATGTGTATTATGGAAAGAAGTGCCCAATATAAGACCCGGAGCAACTGCGTTAACACGTATACCTTGTGGACCAAGTTCAGAGGCTAAGGCGCGTGTAAACGTTAAGATCGCTCCTTTGCTTGTTGAATAGGCCAACGATCCTGGATGTCCGCCTTTACGACCGGCTAATGAGGCCAGATTAACGATGCTACTGTTTTCGTTTTTGACTAAATAGGGAGCGGCAGCACGTGTTACAAACATCATTGAAGTAAGGTTGATATCCATGACTTTACGCCAGAAGTCAGTCTGAATTTCGTTCAATAAATGACGCGCCACAAGTGAACCCGCATTATTGATTAAAATATCAATGCTTCCTAAAGCCTCAACTGTTTTCTCAACAAGAGCAATTGCGTCAGCCTCATTGGTCAAATCACCTTTAATGGCAAGGGCTTTCTGACCTTTGCCTCTTGCGTATTCAACCAATTGATTTGCGGTATCAGCACTCGAAAAATAGTGAATGGCAACATTGGCTCCACTATCAATAAAATGCTTGCTTATTGCTTCTCCTATACCTTGTCCGCCAGCGCTGATAAGGATGTTCTTATTTATTACCTTGCTGTTCATATTAGTTCGTATTATAGTTGATTATTCTAATTAGTAATTAGGCTTCTACTTTTTCCACGAATTCGGATAATTTGAAAAAGTGACCTTCCATGGCAGCCTTTGCCTGATCTATATTTTTAGACTTAATGGCTTCATAGATTCTTTCGTGTTTTTCAATCTCTGAAATAGCTTTATCTCCCTTGCAAACGGTATCTTTTTCGTAAGTTGCTAAGATGGGTGGGGTTATCGATAGCATAACTGTTAGCATAGTTTGGTTTTTGCTTGCCTTTGCAATGGCTATATGAAATAGTAAATCTTCTTCCAGATAATCTTTCTCATCGGCCATTTTTGCTTTAAAGGCATTTAAGGCCTTTCTTATATTTTCTAAATCAGCTTCCGTTCGTCTTTCAGCAGCTAAACAAACTGTTTTTAACTCCATTGTTATGCGCGTTTCAACCAGCTCTTTAAATGATGGCGCATCCAATGACACAATTTCATTTGCCATGCCATTAAAACCGATTTTTCCGATGGCTAATACGGTTCCACTTTGCGCAACTGATTTAACAGCTCCATAAAACTCAAGCTTTTTTATGGCCTCTCTAATACTATTTCGTTTGACATCAAATTTTTCAGACATGATACGTTCAGAGGGTAATTTATCTCCGAATTCTAGGTTGCGTAGATTTACAAAATCCCGAATCTTGCAGATTACTTCATTTTGTAACATCCTATTCTCACTTTTGTCGCTTAAGCTTATATTCATGGAATTTTTTTTATAAATAAACGTAGTGGAGTTCATTGCTATTTCAAATATTCAAGAATAGCCAAAACGCAATGAAAGAAATAACCATCGAAAAGAATAAGGCTGCATATAAGCATATGTAGATTCCTAAACTCGTTTTAAATTCTTTCATTACTTTCTTATTTTTTAAGAGTAAGATTATTCCAATCACTACTATTGGTAATACAAACACATTAAATACCTGAGATAAAATTTGAATTTCAATTGGGTTTACACCGAAAGCAGGGCCCAGTAGAGCAACAGCACATGCGATACCTGTCACAATTCTAAATTGCTTTGATGAAGTATCTAATTCGCCGGATTGATAATCAGCTATTAAAAGAGGAGCGATCAATAAACAAGGAAATATGGAAGATAATCCCGCACTTAAGGCTCCAAAAAAGAAGATACTAACCGCCCAGTTCCCTGCAATTGGTTCGAGCGTATTGGCCATATCCAGAACCTCACTAACAACTTTACCTTCATAAAACAATGCGCCGCAAGCAACTGCCATGATAGTACCACTAATGGTAAAAATTAAAATAGACGCAACAATGGAATCTTTCTTTTGCTGCTTTAGGTTTGATAAATCCCATTTTTTACCTTTTATAAATAGTGGACGAGATAGGAATGTAGCTGCTGCCATGGTGGTTCCTACAAATGCTGCCACAAGCATCTTGCCACCCGGCACATTGGGGATTGAAGGAATAAAACCCTTAAGAACATCCGTTGGCAATGGTTGAACGAAAAATATGGATAAAACAAATGACAGCCCCATCATACTCACGAAAATGACAAGTATCTTTTCAAAGAAAGTATAGGAACCATTCAACATGACTAAATAAAAGGTAACGATAATGAGTATTGCTGTTATTAGAACTGTTTCGTACTTATAGGCTAACAGATCCGTAAAATTCATAGCCAGAATTTCATAAATAATATTGGAAGAAATGCCTAAAATTCCCATCAAGGAATTCCATTGACCAAAAGTTATTCCTACTATAATTAAGATGGCCAGTACCTTTCCAAACTTTATGTGTTTTTTAAAACCATAAAGTGCCGTTTCGCCCGTAACCAAAGCGTAATTACCATACGAGAACATTAATACACCTGAGAAAAGGCAGCTGATAAATAGCACCCAAATCAGTTCCATTCCGAACTTACTGCCAGCTACTATCATTGAAGTGACACTGCCTGTACCAATGGTATAACCTATGGCAAAAAAACCAGGGCCAAAACCTAATATTATAGCAATTACCTTCTTTAATAATGATTTAGTTTTTTGTTGTAACTCCATAGTTGTAGGCTTTTTAGTTTGATTGTTGTTTCCAATTGGTATGATAGAACTTACCAGACTCATCATTAATTCTTTGATAAGTATGAGCGCCAAAATAATCGCGTTGTGCCTGAATAATATTCGCGGAAGAATTGGCCTTTGAAAAGTTATTTAAAAAGCTAATTGAATCGATTAAACACGGCACCGGGTATTCGTTTATAACAGATTGCGCAACCACTTTTTTAATAAAGGGTTTTAAGGTATTTAATGATTCAACTATACCAGCATCGCTTAATAGGTTGTTAGTTGATTTAAAAACCGAAACCAGATCTTCCATAAGATCGGACTTAATAATGCAGCCATTGGTCCAAACTCTGGCTAGTTCACTTAGATTCAATTGCCAATTATAAGTGTTTGAAGCATCGCTGATTAACTTAAAACCCTGATAATGATTTATAATTCGGGCAAAGTGATACGATTTTAATATATCATCATCGCTTAATTCATTTTCAATCATCTTATTTTCACCAAAGTTATTACTTGCTGTCAACCTTTCTTTTTTATAAAACGAAGCATATCGCGCAAATAATGCAGAAGCAATCATGGTGCTTGGCACACCTAATTCAGCAGTTGAGATGGTTGTCCAGTTGCCGGTTCCTTTGTTTCCTGCCTTATCCATAATTTTATGAATGAGCCATTCTTCTCCTTCCTTCTTGCGTAAAATGTCGATCGTAATTCCTAATAAGTAGCTGTTAGTCGAGCTTTTCCATGCTTCCAGGATGTTTGCTATTTCAGAAGGATTATGACCTTTCGAAGTCAGTAAGGCGTACACTTCGGCAAGTAGTTGCATTTCTACATATTCAATGCCATTATGCACCATTTTTACAAAATGACCACTACCTTCAGTTCCAATGTAAGCACAACAAGCATGTCCGTTTTTATCTTTAGCGGCAATTGATTCTAAGTAAACTTTAACCGAGTTATAAGCCTCAATGTTGCCTCCCGGCATGATAGAAGGCCCCTTTAATGCCCCTTCTTCACCACCCGAAACACCAGCTCCGATTAGATGAACGCCATGAGATTCTAGATATTTCGAACGCTCTTATGTTTTGATATAATTTGAATTACCTCCATCTATGAGTATATCACCTTCTGATAAATGCGGAAGTAAATCCTGAATAACCAAATCAATTGTTTTTCCCGCATTCACCATTAACATTATCTTTCTTGGCGTTTCAAGCGAGTTAACAAACTGTGAAACATCGTCAAATGCACTGGCTTTGGATAATTCTTTAAATTCTTTTTTAAAATCTAAGGCAATGTTTTCTTCCTTTCCTGCCAGATGCCTGTTGTAAAGGGATAATTTATAGCCCTGATTAGCCAGGTTTCGGCTAAGACTTTTACCCATTACGCCTAGGCCAAAGAGACCAAAATCCATTTTACTAGCCAATTCTTTAATTATGAAACTTACAATAGCCTCTGGCGATAAGTTAATGTCTGGTTTAATTGCATTTTTAGGTTCTTGCAGGGTGTCGAACTGAGATTTCAGCAGTGCAGAACCCATATAGTGGCCTTTTCTTTTATCTAACCTTTCTTTTATTTGACTGTAGCTACCGTTTAAAAATATCCACTTTGTAGATGCTTCTATTCCTTTGCTCAAAATAGCTCTGTATGGCTCTTTCAAAGCAGAGCAAACAATAACGCAGCTATTCGTCTTTAATTCATGTTTAGCCAATTGATTTAGTTTTTGCAACCAACCAAGGCGATCTTCATCATTCAATGCTTGCCCTTCCGACATTTTCTTCACATTTGACTCCGGATGGTAATCATCTCCATCAAAAAATGGGATTTGTAATGCTTTTGAAAGCATACTTCCGATGGTGCTTTTACCAACACCTGAAACTCCCATTATGTATATGGCTTGTCTTCTCATACTTCTATTTTATTGGTTGCCCAAACTGGTTAACCAATTTGGGCAACCAAATGTATGAGATAATTATTTAATATCCAACTTTATATTTCAAACTAATATTTTATTCAAGTAATCAGAAGCTTGAGCTAGGGTAGGAGATAAGCTTTAGTATAGTTTTATTGTGGGATTAATTTAAGGAAAGGCAAATGCAATAGTAAAATTACCTTTCGAAATGAATACGTCCTTTAGACACTATTTTATTAAACCACTAAGGATTTTCAGTCCATAGTTGTTTGTTTTTCATTATTACGCCTAATATTCGTCAAGTTCATCTGTTTCGGTGGTATTCAATCCTACTACCACAAGTGTTGCAACAGCGGCAACACCAACAGCTGTACCCACTCCAGAACTTTTAGATAAGTAAAAACGATCTGGTTTAGCTTTTAGTTTTGTGCCTATATTAAAGATAAGCTAAACCACTGAAGTAGACCATCTCTTTTGTTTTAATGGTGGGATTGCTATGCTTGATGTATAAAAATACGAACAGGATGCAGGAAGTAATCAATTAAGGGCCTATTTTACTTGGTTGGAGTGATAAATCTATTATTAAAATCATAGCATCGTAATCTGATTTATAAGCTGATTATTTGAATTTTCGCTAGCTGAGAGTCGAAAGTATGTGTGCTGATTCGCTGTTTTTCTTCTTTTTGTAAGAGTTCAATGTTTTTATGTTTTTTTAAGTTTTTTATATATGGATCTTAAGTTGTTGGAAAATAGTCGAAAGAGAATTTAAATCACTCGTATTATTAGAGAATTGATAGAATTCGGTAACCAAATGCTGATTTGTATTGTAATAGGGTTTAGGGAATAAAATTTTATGGGGTATTGTTGTTGTTTAGCTTTCATAGGGCGTTTATTCAACTGCAATAATGAAAAAAAAATCATATGAAAAAATTGACTTTACGACAGCGCTTTGCTGTATTAATTGGGGTTTTAATGCTTGCTTTTGTCGGTATTGGTTTGTTTACACAATACTCCTTAAACCGATTAAAAGGGATTGACGAAGTAAAAGATTGGTTGCAGGAGTTGGAAATTGTGCAATTACAATTACGACGTAACGAAAAGGATTTTCTAGCGCGATCAATCACAGATATAAATTTCTTTGAGCAGAATGAAAGTAAGTACGTAACAAGTTTTTCTGAAAAAATAGCGGAAATTACAGCCTTGTGCGAAAAGCTGGAGGCATCACCTTATTTGAATGACGATGGGGTGAAAGAGAAGTTGCTTACTGTGCATAGTTATTTTTCAGAATATGAAGTGAAGTTTGATCAGCTAACAAAAAGTTATCACCAGTTGGGTTTTAAAGATTGGGGTAAGGTTGGTGAAATGCGATCGGCTATTAAAACGGTTGAAACAATTATACAAAGCCTTGATCTTGATAAGGCAGAGATAATGATGTTGACTCTACGTCGACGAGAAAAGGATTTTCTAATTCGAAAGGACATAACATACCGTGATAGGTTCAATGCAGATGTTATTGAATTCAAAAAAGTAATGGAAAAATCCTATCTGTCGCAATCAAAACGTAGTGAAGTTGATGAACTGATCTCGAAGTACGCTAGTACCTTTAATGCTGTCGTTGATAATTATGTACTAATTGGTTTAACACCTTATGAGGGGCATACGGGTGAAATGCGATCGGTGGTTTCTTTAATTGAACCGGAAGTGGATGAGATCAGTTCGGTTGTTCAGGAAATAATAAAGCTTGAACTAAGAAATGCCATGTTGTTTCTTGTTTTATTTATTGTGATAGCATCTACACTTGTTATTGCACTAGTTGTTATAATGATACGACAAATATTCAATGTTTTGGGTGCTGAACCATCAGAGGTTGCTGAAATAGCTGATAACATAGCAAAAGGTAATCTTCATTTCGAGTTTAACGATAAACGTAAGAATATTGGGGTGATGGCTTCAATGATGCTTATGGCTAATAAGTTAGAGGATTTAATATCGCAAGTGTTACTAAGTTCAAATCAAATAGTTGTAGCCAGTGAGCAACTGAGCGAAACGTCTGCGCAGATTTCGGCTGGTGCCACCCAGCAAGCGTCAAGTGTGGAAGAAATTTCATCAACAGTGGAAGAGATTAGTAGTAATATACAGCAAAATAGCTCTAATGCTCAGGAAACCTCTAAAATTGCACAGAGTGCTCAGGGTGGAATTAATTCGGTTAACGAGCATTCGGTAAAGACGGTAAATGCGAACAGACTTATAACAGAGAAAATTCAGGTGATAAATGATATTGCATTTCAAACTAATTTACTCGCATTAAATGCTTCAGTTGAAGCATCCAGAGCAGGTGAACATGGGCGTGGGTTTTCAGTTGTTGCTTCGGAAGTACGCAAGTTAGCTGAATTGAGTAAGGTGGCGGCCACTGATATTGAAGGGTTGGCAATGAATACATTGGATTTATCTGAAAATTCAAATAAACAATTGAATTCCTTATTGCCCGAAATTGAGAAAACAACACATTTGATTCAGGAAATAACGGTTGCTTCAAGTGAGCAGACATCTGGTGTACAACAAGTAAATAGTGCCATACAAGAATTGAATAGCATTACTCAGGAAAATGCCTCTGTATCGGAAGAGATGGCAGCAAGTTCCAAGGAACTAGAGGGACAGGCAACGCGCATGAAAGAGTTAATTTCCTTCTTCAAAACAAAGAATGTAAGCGCATAGATAAATAAATATCATGTTTTAATCAATTCATTTCTAGTCATTAGTGGCTAGAAATGAATATTTTATATTCTTAATTAGCTTAAAGTTGACAAAACTCTTTGTTTGCTTCAATATAAATGCAGAAATTTGTCCTTAATATTTAGGTAGTTTATTGCTTAAATCAAATGAATTATCCTAATTTTGAAGCCTAAATCACGACAAAGAAAAAGTCAGCATTATGTCAATAATATACACACCTCAGCAATACGCTCTTCCTGATAAAGCAATGGAGAATTTTATCGATACGGATGAAATTAATGGTTTTTTGAAGGAGTTTGAAAATCCTACTGAAGAGCAAGTGGATGAGGTGATTGCGAAATCGCTCAATAAACAACGTTTAAACCTGCAGGAAACAGCCATTTTAGTTAATGCCAGCAGTCCAGAGATGGTCAGCAAAATTAAGGCTGCCGCCAAGCAATTAAAAGAGCAGGTATACGGGAAACGTATTGTACTGTTTGCCCCTTTGTATATTGGTAATTTGTGTATTAACGATTGTACTTATTGTGGCTTTCGTTCTACCAATAAAAAGCAAGAACGATTAACACTAGGGAAACAAGATATAGTTGATCAGGTAATCGCCTTGGAAGATACTGGTCATAAACGCTTGATATTAGTTTACGGAGAGCATCCGCGCTACGATGCTAAGTTTATTGCTGAAACGGTTAAGGTGGTATATGATGTCAAACATGAGAATGGTGAAATTCGACGTGTTAACATCAATGCAGCTCCGCTTGAAATTGAAGGTTTTAAAACCGTGAAAGAAGCGGGTATTGGAACCTATCAAATTTTCCAGGAAACCTATCACCGCGAAACCTACGCTAAAGTTCATAAGTCTGGCACAAAGAAGCATTTTGATTGGCGAGTAACTGGTTTGGATAGAGCACAAGAAGCAGGCATAGATGATGTTGGTATCGGCGCTTTAATGGGGCTTTATGATTGGCGTTTCGAAATGCTTGGTTTGGTTCGTCACGTAAACCATTTCGAAGCGGTTTATAATGTTGGTCCACATACGATTTCGTTTCCACGAATTCAATCGGCTTCGGGTTTTGAAGTTGATAAGCGATACGATGTAAGCGACGAAGAATTTACCCGTTTGGTAGCGATTCTGCGATTGGCAGTTCCTTATACCGGACTAATATTGACTGCTCGTGAGCCTGAGCATATTCGTAATGAAATTATGGAGTATGGTATTTCTCAAATTGATGGGGGTACTAATATTGAAATGAAAGGTTATACCAGTCATAAGGAGCAACAAGATTTAGATCACGAGCAATTCGAGATAAGCGATAACCGCTCATTGAATGAAGTGATGGAGGAGCTGGTTGGCAATGGTTACATTCCTTCGTTTTGTACGGCTTGTTATCGATTGAATCGCACTGGTGAGCATTTTATGGAGTTTTCTGTACCTGGTTTTATTAAGCGCTTCTGTCAGCCCAATGCCATGTTAACTTTGGCTGAGTACCTTGAGGATTACGCACCAGGTGAAACCAAGGATAAAGGTTATCATTTAATAAAAGAGAACCTTGAAAATTACGAAGACGAACGATTCAAGGATAAATTAATCGAACGTTTAGAACGTATCAAAAAAGGAGATAGGGATTTATACTTTTAATCCGCTCTCGAAAATATATGTTGAACAGCTATAAAATAATTCAGATATTTTATAGCTGTTTTTTTATTACTACCGCATAAAAGTTTTTAAATGATAGGTCTTGCTGCCATTTGTGGCTTGTATAATAAATAAACCACTTTTGAGTTCACTTTTGCTAATTAAGGTTTGGGTATTCACAATAGATGTTTTGAGGCTTATTTGTCCGGTAATATCATATAAGCGTAGTTGATACCCGATTAATGATCTATCACATTTAATAATTAAGTTGTTGTTTGCATCTAATGAAGCAACGAGGAGCGATTTATTTGTTGAGTTCTCCTGAGCCAATAAGGCAATGTCTTCCACCAAAACTGTTTTAGTGGTTTCACATCCATCTGAAGAAAATGCCTTAAGGTGGTACGAACCAGCCATGCTTGGTTGTATGGTGGCAGTACTACCTATATTATTGCCTTCAAACCACCACTCCAATCGTTCATATTCGTCTGCATTTGTAAGTTCAAGGCTAAATGGGTTTTGAGTTGTGATTATACTTGGCTCCGCCACATGGAAAGCTGTAATAAGCACTTCATCGCTATTTGTGCATCCCTCAGTATCGGTAACAACAACACTTAATACTTGATCGTGATTGACTGTTACATCTACAGAAGTTTGATTTAATGTGCTTCCATTACTCCATATATAGTTGTTTTCGGTATTGTCAGAACCAAATATCAGGCTTTCTCCAGGACAGGCTACAGCATCTTCCCCCAGATCGATTTCTGGTTGAGAAAAAGTGACCTCAAAACTATTTGTTAATTCACAGCCTCCAAAGTTAAGTTCTGCTGTTAATAGATAGGTAGCGGTTTCAGTTACTGCTAGTTCTTGACTTGTTGATAATACAGTATTGCCAGTTAGGTCTGACGTCCAGCAATATGAGCGCATTGGTTCTCTTGCGCGTAAAACAACATTGTCGCCTACACAAGCATTACTCGTACCTTCAATGATATTGTAGGATCCAAAGGAGGAAAAGTAACCAAAACTTGCACTGCTTCCATTTTCTTCCAACAGGCTTAAATGAAATAGACCCGTTGAATTACTAACAAAATAAGGATTAGTGGTGCCTATTTCATTTCCTAAATCAATATTAGCTGTAAACCACGTTTCGTTTATATTTCCCCAATTAGTACCCTCTACTTCAATCCAATTGATATTATCTAGGTATGAAAAACTTTGACCAAGATGATTGTTGATCGAAAAGTTGTTGCGATCCTTGCCTTTAACCAACAATTGCATGAAAAAGTTATCATTAAAAATTCGTTTCAGCCCTACTGTATGAGAGCCTGTGCAAGCGATGTGTGGTAAAATAGCACTGCCTATTTCATTTGTTCCACTATATCTCAAACTAGCCAATTGATATACATATATCGGCTTGTCTGACTCTATATGCATATTATCTGGTGTAATATCCAATACCGTCTGCTCTCCTCGGCTTAACATTTGAGTCAACATTTGATCACCATTTATTTCAATAATGGTGTTGTCCTCTGTGGCAAGCACAAAAACTTTTGTTATTGTATTATTTAGAGTAGCTGTATTTACAACCACATATTCAGTACCAATTACACTAGTTGGTATCAACTGATCACCAATTAAATCGTAGGCCCCGCGATAATCCATTCGTTCATTGATTGAATCATCTGAAATGGTTATAGCAATTGGTTTATCAGATGTCACATGTGTTCCTGCTAAGGAAGAAGTATGATATAGATTCAAATTTTCAAGGCAGTACGATTGACCTCGATTTAAAGTAATTTGAATGGTTTCGCCAGCATCATGCCCAATCACATTTTCGGTTGATACAATGATTACTTCAGTGTTATCCTCTGTTGCTACGATATCAACCTTTTCCGTACCAAGTGGATTTAAGTTTCTTTGGTTATGATAAAGATTTTGCGAAGGAATATAGAATTCTGTACCCAATGCATTTTTACCTTTTAAGGTAAACTTATCAGGGTTAACAGGACTTGCCACCTCGTAATAAACACTTATGTCGGCATCTCTTGCAGATATTAGTATGCCTTTGTTATTTATGGTATTGCTAGGTCGGTTCTCGAGGTGATCAAGGTCAAAGGCATTTTCAGGTGTAGTGTATTGCGAATTCGCCGGAATTGTAATCGTTAATGTATTAAACTCAGGATTAGCTGGACTTGAAATGCTTACTTCTGTGGGTTCGTCAAAAGTAGTAATTCGAAAGAAAACCGGCGCCTCACCATGGCCTGCTGACACCTCCGGTGCAACGAACCAGAACTCGCGATGCCCTTGTGCATTACACAATAAGTTAAATGTAAACGTAAGAATTAAGATTATTACGTGTGATAATTTCATGATGTTAGGTTAAGGTTATTAAATTTTTGTTTCCACAAAAACAAGGCTTAAAAGTAATATAATATTTATTAATAGTTGAATGTATTTAGGTAAGAAACTGTTACGGTATGATTTTTATTGGTCGTAGGGAAGGGATATTACACCTGTGTTATTTAAAGTCTAGTACTAACGACTATTAAAAACCAACGTGCAGTTTTAGATTAATTCGTCTTGATGTTAAATAATTTGGAACTGCATATTGGCGATTATGAACATCTCTTACCCAGTAATAGGAGATGGTATTGCTAATGTTGAAAAGGTTAAAGACTTCCAGCCCGATCCAAAAATCCTTAACAGCATTGTTCTTTGGGAACTGACGTTTATAAAAATTCATTAAATCCTTTGAAAACCCAATGTCGACTCTGCGATAGCTTGGCATACGATGAGTAGCCATGTAGCGTGGAGAGCTTGGCGGACCAAATGGCAGGCCTGTTCCAAAATGTAGACTTAGGTTAACCCGAAATGTGGGGTTTCTCGGCAGATAATCCTGAAAGAATAAGGAGAAGTTAACACGCTGATCCGACGGGCGAGGAATATATCCCGGATAGAAAATGGTTTCTGTGCCATCTTCATCTTTTTCGATATAATAATCATCAAGAATGTCCTCCTCTGTTTTCATGATAGAGAGGTTGGCCCACGACTCGATTCCTTCCACAAATTCACCGTTAATTTTAAGGTCTAAGCCTGTGGCATAACCTTTAGCATTATTCTTACCCGAATAGCGGATTTGAACATTGTCAATCTGATAAGGATTAAGATTTGTCAAATGTTTGTAATAGGCTTCGGCTGTAAATTTAAAAGGACGGTCAAATACACTAAAAATACGATCGTAGCCACCTACTACCTGCACCGATTTTTGAGCTTTGATGTCTTCGTTAAGAGTTCCCTCCGGAGTTCTCATCTCTCTGTAAAAAGGCGATTGGTAATAAATACCTGTTGCCAAACGATAGCGCGTGTTTTTGTTCCCATCAGGATGATACAGAATATTCAGTCGCGGACTAATGAGTAGTTCATTGTTAAAATCCCAATAATTAGCTCTTACACCTGCGTTAATTAGCAAAATGCCCTTTTGGGTTTCCCATTTGAACTCATCCTGGGCATAGACAGTGATTCGATTACTATTTGTTTCTAAGTCGGCATTTAAGGTATGAAAAAGATCTACCTTTAAATCGGTATATGGCGTGGAGTAACCTGCTGAATCACGCATTTCCCATTCGTTGATGTAATCATCAAACCGTTCATATTGGTATTTTGCTTCCCATGATATCAGGTGGTCATTCAATTGGTGTTTACCTTGTACGGCTACGTTTTGAACAACTCCAAGCAGGTTATTGCGTGCATGCTCCAGATTACCTCCAACACCAACATTTTGGATGCCCTCAGAAGGATCGGGTGTTGAACCATCCAGACTTTCGATATCTTGTAACCAATATTCTCCCAATATATCGTAGGTAACCTCTTCATAAGATCGGTATCCCATGAAAGTTAACTTATATTGATTGTTTGCTTGCGGATTAAAGCGCAGTGAGAGTGCACCAAGGCCGGTTTGAAATAAATCTTTTTCCTGACCTTCGAAATAGATTTTTAATGTTTTAGCTTCATTAATAGTTCCAAATACAGTTTCGCGATCAACAGGCACAAAGTCGTAGATATTTTGTGCATAGTAGGCTAATGCTTCCAATCGCAGTTTTGAATTGATCTGATACGATATTAAACTTTGAACATCGAAGAAAGTGGGTTGATAATCCCCAGAAACATCCAGTGTGCCAAGTAAGTATTTGTTTGTTTTGTATCTGGCTCCTGCTATAGCTTTGAAACGTTGATCCTTTGAGCTGCCCTCAATATGACCAGAAGCTCCCAATAAGCTGGCACTTATGCTTCCGCCCAGTTCTTTGGGTTGCTTGTATTGAACATCCAAGACCGACGACATCTTATCGCCATATTGAGCCTCAAATCCGCCAGGAGAGAATTTAAGTGATGATATCAAATTAGGATTAATAAAACTTAAGCCTTCCTGTTGCCCTGATCGAATTAGAAAAGGACGGTATATTTCAATGTCGTTGACGTATACAAGGTTCTCATCGTAGTTGCCACCTCGCACACGGTATTGTGAGCTTAATTCGTTATTTGACGCAACTCCCATCTGGCTTTTTACAAGCCCTTCTATATTACCACCGCCTGCATCGGGTAATTGATTAGCTAGTTTATGATCAATTTTACTGAATGATTGATCTCTGATTTGGCCTTCCACTTCCACTTGTTCCAATTCTTCTTGTTTGGAATTAAGCTTAATATTAAGGTTTTTAAGGTCGGAGGCAGAAGTGATATTGATTCTTTGTTCCTCAAATCCAATACAGGTAAAAGCTATCGTGAATGGTGGTGTTACATCGGATTGGAATGAAAAGTGCCCCTTTTCGTTACTAACGCTACCTTCATTGACTTCTAGTATAACAACATTTACAAATGGTAATGGAGTATTTAGTGTATCGCTCACATGTCCAGTTATCGTCAAGCGTTTTTGTGCTTGAATATCAACTGTTGCGAAAAACTGAATCAGGAGGAATAAGAGTAGTAGACTTCTTTTCATTAATGTAAAAATAGCAAGTATATCTAAATTATAAAATCAATTGTTTGTCCGTGATTGCACTATAGCGTATAAAGTTAACGTATATTCTTTGACTTTATTCTGATAGTGATTTTTAAATTAGAGTAGGAATGATTTATTAAAGGTAATTACTAAAGCGGATGTATTGAATACTAACAATCATTGCTTACAAATTATAATGAGTTTATATTTACTGCATAAAGTGAATGCTCGTGTATATTAAAAAAATAAGAATATAAATATGAAGAAGTTATTAGTAATGTTGGCCTTACCTCGGCAAGAGATCGAGGCTGTTTTACCTGATTGGACCTTAGTTTATCCCGAAGGAGAATTGTTTGCGCAAGATGAACTAATAGATAAAGTAAGGGATTGCGAGGCCATTATTACAGTGTACGGCAATAAGCTCAGTAATGCTATTATTGATGCAGCACCTAAACTAAAGATGATAGCTAATTTTGGTGCTGGCTACGATAATATTGATGTGCCTTATGCAAGCTCAAAAGGAATTGTTATCACTAATAGCCCTGATCCTGTTACCGAACCAACTGCTGAATTGGCTTTCGGATTGATGATTGGTGTGGCTCGTCGTATGGGAGAAATGAATTCTCGTTTGCGTCAGATGGATGTTACTTGGGGAGTGATGCGCAACTTAAGTACTACGCTTGTTGGAAAGCGACTTGGTATTATTGGAATGGGTGCCATCGGTAAAGCTGTTGCTCGTCGTGCTATTGCTTCGGGTATGGAGGTTGTTTATCACAATCGTAATAAAGTTGACAGTGCTACCCAAGAAGCATTAAATGTTAGTTATTGCTCTTTTGATGAATTGTTAAAAACGTCGGATGTAGTTTCCTTAAATATGCCATTGTCACCTGAAACCAAGGGGATGATAGGTTTGGAAGAATTGAAATTAATGAAATCATCGGCTTACCTTATTAATACCGCTCGTGGACCAGTTGTTAAAGAACAGGAGCTAATTCAAGCTTTGAAAACCGGTGAAATAGCAGGTGCAGGTTTAGATGTATTCGAAAACGAACCTACTATCCCTGATGAATTATTGCAAATGGATAATGTGTATCTCATACCTCATTTAGGTACCGCTACACATGAGACACGAGGTGAGATGTCGACCTTGGTAGCTGAAAATATTAAAGCTTTTTTTAGTGGGCAAACGCCTCCTAATATTATTAATAAAGAAGTTTTAGTGTAATCTTGTTTTGAATTATAAGTGAAAGTTGTTTCAATTGTAAGCTTTGTAAGATATTGTTATTGTGGTAGATCAATATGAAATAGTATTAAAAGAGTATGGTCGTGGTTTTCATTTGATAACAAATGAGGTTTTGAGTCACTTACCTACCTTGCCCGAAAAAGGTATCATGCAGGTTTTTATCAAGCATACATCGGCAGGAATTACCCTTAATGAAAATGCGGATAGTACTGTTAGAGCTGATTTTGAAACGGTATTTAATAAATTAGTACCTGAGATTGGTGTTGATTATAAGCATGTTGATGAGGGTTTGGACGATATGCCTGCGCATATAAAAGCATCCTTAATAGGTTCGTCAATTACAATTCCTATTAGTAATGGGCGATTAAACATAGGTTTGTGGCAAGGGATTTACCTGGGTGAATTTCGAAATTATGGAGGACGAAGGCGATTGGTGCTTACAATTTGTTATTAAGAATAGTTTCAAATTGTAAGTGTTGATCTTTGTCATGTGCAAAAGGGTAGTATTTTTCGTTACTTAGCAATCTGAAACAACCGATAGATCATTCCACTACTGAATTTTTTTATAACAAACTTATAGTTTAATGAGCTATTGGTGTGTGCGTTTCAGATATTTTAAAAACATTAAGTAATAATATAAAACCATAATCGCGAAATGCAAAAACTATTACTACTAGGTGATGAGGCGATTGCTCAAGGAGCTATTGATGCGGGGATGTCAGGCGTATATGCCTATCCGGGAACACCTTCAACAGAGATTACAGAGTATATTCAAGGTTCGAAAATTGCTAAGGAGAGAAATCTTCATAGTAAATGGTCGAGTAATGAAAAAACAGCCATGGAGTCGGCACTTGGTATGTGCTATGCTGGTAAGCGCTCAATGACATGTATGAAACACGTTGGACTTAACGTGGCTGCCGATGCATTTATTAACGCTGCTATTACAGGTGTTAACGGTGGATTTGTTGTGGTTGTAGCAGATGATCCGTCGATGCACTCAAGCCAGAATGAGCAGGATAGTCGTGTATATGGTAAGTTTGCTATGATTCCGATTTTGGAACCTGTTAATCAGCAGGAAGCTTACGATATGGCATACACTGCTTTTGATTTATCAGAGAAGCATAATGTGCCTGTGATGATTCGTTTAACAACTCGTTTGGCTCACTCAAGAGCAGGTGTGGTTCGTAAGCCCTTATTGGAAGAAAGAGAAACGAGTTTACCGAAGGACCCAACACAGTTTGTACTGTTGCCTTCAATTGCACGTCGTAACTATAAGAGTTTATTATCCACTCGCCCTGATTTAGAAAAGGTGTCGATGGAGTCGGAATACAATCAATACATCGATGGAACAGATCGTTCGGTTGGTATTGTAGCCTGTGGTTTGGCTTACAACTATTTGATGGAAAACTTCCAGGATAGAGAGCTGAAGCATCCGGTTTTAAAATTGTCGCAATACCCAATGCCTCGTAAAGCTGTTGAGCGCATGATTGAGGAATGTGATGAAATTGTAGTATTGGAAGATGGCTATCCGGTAATCGAGGAATTATTGAAAGGTTATCAGGAAGCTGGTACACCTGTTAAAGGTCGTTTGGATGGAACTTTACCGCGTGATGGTGAATTATCGCCAAATAATGTGGCCGCTGCTTTCGGATTATCATACGAAGAAGGTGCTGATGTGCCTGATTTAGTTGAGGCTCGCCCTCCAGCAATGTGTAAAGGTTGTGGACATATTGATGCGTATCAGGCTTTAAATATTGCTTTAGAGCAGTATGGTCCAGGTCGTGTGTTTGCCGATATCGGTTGTTACACTTTAGGTGCTTTACCTCCATATAATGCAGTTAACTCATGTGTTGATATGGGAGCTTCGATCACTATGGCTAAGGGAGCTGCCGATGCAGGTTTACTGCCAGCTGTTGCTGTAATTGGTGATTCTACTTTTACTCACTCGGGAATGACTGGTCTTTTGGATGCGGTTAATGAAAAAACACCTATTACAGTTATTGTTTCTGATAATTATACAACTGGTATGACTGGTGGGCAGGATTCTCAGGCCTTAGGTCACTTAGAAGCTATAATTGAAGGTATTGGAGTTGATCCTGAGCATATTCGTGTATTCAAGCCTACTGCCGCTAACTTGGATGAGATGGTTAATATTATTAAAGAAGAATTTGCCTATGAAGGTGTTTCTGTAATAATTCCACGTCGTCAGTGTATTCAAACTATGCGTAATAAGAGCTTGGTACAAAAAGTGAAAGAATTAGGGTTGTAAAATAGTCAGTAGAAACTAGTCAGTTAGATAATAGTCGAATAATCTATTTGTAAAGGTTTAATTAAATAAAGTTTTCTCACTACTGGCTACTAACTACTTAATGCTTAAAACTAAAATCATGAAATCAGATATAATATTAGCAGGAGTTGGAGGACAAGGGATTTTGTCCATTGCAGCAACCATTGGTATGGCCGCTGTAGATAACGATTTGCATTTGAAACAAGCCGAGGTTCACGGAATGAGCCAACGTGGTGGCGATGTTCAGTCACACTTACGAGTAAGTTCTAAAACAATTGCTTCGGATTTAATTCCAAGAGGAAAGGCCGACCTTATTTTATCGGTAGAGCCAATGGAATCGTTGCGTTATTTACCTTATTTATCAAGTCAAGGATGGTTGGTAACTAATACTACGCCATTTGTAAATATCGATAACTATCCTGAGATGGATGAGGTGTTGGCTAAGATCAAAGAGCAACCGCGTCACATTGCAATTGATGCTGATAAAATTGCAGCTGAGATTGGTAGTAAGCGTTCATCAAACATTGTGATGTTAGGAGCTGCTTCACTCTTTATCGACATCGCTTTTGAAGCTTTAGAAAAAGGGATTAATACGATTTTTGAACGTAAGGGGCAAAAAGTTGTTGACTTGAATGTGGAAGCTTTACGCGCAGGTAGAAAAGCTGCCGAAGCGATTAAGGCACAATTAAACTAAACACAGTTAGATCTTTATTTATACTCCAAGAAAAGCTGAGGGATTCGTTCTTCAGCTTTTTTTATGAAGTTAATAAAATGATAAATGAGGTGATTTAGAAGAAAAGTTATAAAAGGGAAAACAGAGGCTGTTAGCTATTAGCCCCCGATAATTGTCGGGGTAGCTAGCAGCTTTTTTATGTTAATCCTGGGTTATGCAGTAGGAGTCATGAAATGACGAACTATCTGCATTTAGCAAGGGCTAACCCCGATCTAGAAAATCACCATTTTGGTTTTTCTCCAAAATGGATGAGATACTATATCGCTATGCATTTGGGCTTAATTTTTATTTCAAATGCATAGATTGGG
>NZ_JBNGOY010000028.1:0-75764 GCF_050589805.1 Carboxylicivirga fragile
GGGGTCTAATTTGAAATAAAAAACCAAACGCCCAATAAATGGGCGCTGTAGAAGAGAATTTTATGAATCCCGACTTTAGTCGGTTAATAGTGATTGTATTTCTAAATTGTTAATTAAGGATTAAGCTTATCAGTGATTTGATTCTTAAAAAGGAGGACAGATACGTTTATCTGTCCTTACCCTTAAATCAGCTAACTAAATCCAAGTTTTTATGAAAAAATCCACTACAAATATGGTAATTATTTTCCAAACCCACTATAAAAACCAAAAATATTTCACCAACCCCCTAAATTCTATAGGGTGTTTGTGTTTATTTGTTGTTTTTATGGGATTACAATTGGTATATTAAGGGGTGTTCTTGAAAAATGACAAATAACTGCCGAGTCTCATATTTGAGAAACTATTCTCATTTCAAATTTAGCAAGACTGAAGCCTTAAGTCATTTCAGCCTAAGGTAGAGGGTGGCGTCTGAAAGAACAGTTCTTCAGTAAAGCCCAAGGGTATTAGCTTTTGTTAAATTCTTAAAAAGCTGGTTAAGATTTAGAGTTATTGAAAATTAAGGGGAGTGTGAATGAAAAACGCGAGCCTTTCTCCAATTTTGACTCAACTTTCATTTCTCCTCCTAAATTAGTAACAATTTGCTTTGATATTGACAGACCTAATCCGGTTCCTGAATACAGACGATCCTCGGGGTTAGCTGCCTTATTAAAGCGATCGAAAATTGTTTGCAGATAGTTCGATGCAATTCCAATACCAGTATCTTTAACATAGAATAATAACATTGAATTGGATTCGTAGGTATATCCGAATTCAATACTTCCCTCGTTGGTATACTTTATGGCATTGCTTAGTAAGTTGCTTAATACTTGTTTGATACGATAAGGGTCGCTAACAAAGTGTTTGGGCTCTTGTTGCGGCAAGGACAAGAGAAGCTTTAAATTGGCTTTGTTTAGGCGAACTGTTTCTTGATTGAAATTAGACTCTAATTCATTGAGTAGACTATGCAGTTCTATTGCTTTGGGTATTAGCTGTAATTGTCCGGCTTCAATTTTTGCAATGTCAATTATATCGTCAATCAAATGTAGCAAAGAATCACCATTGGTTTGAATTTGATCAATGAAGTTGTCCTTTTCATCATCGCTCAATTCGCTTTGCTTTAATAGAGTTGAGAAGCCAATGATAGCATTCATTGGTGTTCTAATCTCATGACTCATGTTTGCCAAAAAAGCAGATTTTAGACGGTCTGATTCTTCTGCCTTATTTTTTGCTATTTCTAACTCTTGTGTCCTGATGGAGACGATGCCTTCAAGATTGGTTCGATGTTGCTCCAGCGCTTCATACTGTGTGACAATTTCCTCATTTTTCTGCTCGAGCAACTCTTTTTGAAGCATTATTTCTTCTGACTTTTCTTCTAATATCACGTTGGTTTCCTGCAAGCTGGTTGTTCTTTCCTTAACAAGCTTTTTAAGTTTCTTTTCATTGTTTTTAAGCAGACGAATGCGAATAAAGTAGAACCCTAGTGTTAAACTTATAATGCTTAATACCAGCAAAGTCCTGAACCATAGCGTGTGGTAAAATGGTGGCGTGACAACAATTTTTAATTCTTTAATATCCTTACTCCATAGTCCATCGTTGTTCGATGCTTTTACCATTAATGTATATTCACCATGCCTGAGGTTGGTGAAGGATACAAAATTTCGTTGGGTGGGTTTGCTCCATTCATCATCAAAACCATCGAGCTTATAGCTAAAAAAGTTGCGATGTGATGAAATATAGTTCAACGAGCTAAATTCGAATGAAACGATTCTATCGTTATGTGTTAAGTTTATTTCCTTGGTGTATTCAATGTTCTTTTTAAGTTTTTGCTTGGCATTAGAGTTTTTGTTGAAGTTAATTGTTTGGTTGTTAATGTTTAGTTGTGATATTTTTATGTTGGCAGGGCATGTGTTTAATTTTAGTTTATCGGGTAAAAAAGAGTTTAGTCCACTTGTTCCTCCAAAGAATAATTCACCATCTGCCGCTTTGAAACTTGAGTTCTGTGCAAAATCGTTACTTTGCAGACCATCATCTTTTGTGTAGTTAGTTACTATATTGCTAATCGGATTCAAACTAATTAACCCTTGGTTTGAACTCATCCAAATATTTCCTTGCTCATCCTCTTGGAGGCTAATGATCAGGTCGCTACTTAAACCATTTTTTGTGTTGTAAGTAGTAATGGTTTTACTGGATGGATTAAGTTTATTAAGTCCATTGTCGGTACCCATCCAAATATTTCCATTTTTATCTTTAAGTACTGACAATACAATGTTTGATGAAATAGATCGGCTTTTGTGGCTGTTAATCGTGTAGGTCTCTTTTTTACCACTTTCGGGATGATAATGTATTAAACCTTTATTAGTTCCTAGCCATAACCAGCCATCTGCATCTGTGGTTGTGTTAAATACCTGCGCAGTGGCAACGTTTGCTGAATCGCCCAATAGATTATAGTAATATTTCGATGTACCACTTTGCTTGTTAAAGCGTATAATTCCTTTTGTACTCGATAACCATAAGTTGTTGTCGGCTTCAGTAATATGATATATCGTCAGGTGATTTTTTGATATATCGTAGGCTTTATCAATGGTTCTGTTTAAAATGTCTATTCGATATAACTGTTCAGAGTAATCGGAACGACATGCCCACATGTATCGTTCTGGTTCAGTTTTGTCGAGATGTAAATAATTATAATGGTTGTCGATTTCTGTATTTAAACTCAATACTTTGTTTTGTGATCTATCTAATATGTTTAACGAAGAGCCTCCACCATATCCACTCACCCATATTCTATTTTTATTATCTAAGGCGATGGAATTAATACTTTCAAGATCCAGAGATAAGCGATTATTTGCTGTCTTTCGGTAATAATTAAATTTTTGAATGGATGGGTGCCAATAATTACAACCTTTGCCATAGGTTCCTACCCACATTGTACCGCATTCACTTTTAAATAAGGATAGAATAACGTCCCAACTCAAGCTCCCGGAAATGCCTTTATGGGCTGTTTGTTGATGTATTTTTTTAGAGATAGTGTTATAGTAGTATAGGCCAACTCCCTGGGTGCCGACCCAAAGTGTGTTTTCGAATTGACCGATAGCCTTAATCGGTATATCACTTTTATTATTGAACCATACGGGATCAATCGTTTGCAGTTTAAGATCTGAATTTGTATCAATGCTAAAAATAAAAGCACCATTGGTTCCAAGCCATATTTTACCATCGTTTGAATTATGAATACACAAGACCTTATATTGCTTAGAGTTTAATTTTACTGGTAAGAGTTCTGTAATTTTATCCCGGTAGTTATGTTTTATTAGGCCCGCATTACACCCAAGCCATATGTTACCATTAGTATCTTCAGTAATACTACGAGCAATGTTGTTTTCTGATTTAAAGTCAAAATTGTTTTTTGATCTTGGCTCAATTAGCTCATTTAATTCATGCGTGTATTTTACAAGCCCTTGGTTGGTTCCAATCCAAATGTTGTTTTCTAAATCGCGATGAATAAACATGCATGCATTAGAAGGTAAATTCGGATATGTACTGGTATTGATTCGTCGTATAACCGTTCTTGTTTCAACATCCATAATGTCGATACCATTATTGGTGCCAATCCAAAGGTTTCCATCTATATCTTGGGCTATTGCCCTTATTGTGCCACTCGATAGTGAGCTTGTATCGTTGTGAGTATTTTGAAATTTTACAAAGTTATTTCCATCGTATCGGTTTAAACCATGTGATGTGCCGATCCATATATAGCCGTCCTTATCCTGAAAAAAAACATTAACGGTATTGTCGGATAAACCGTGATTAAGATTTAGTTGACGGAAGCTGACTTCTTTTACGGCATAGCTGTTAGTTGTACAAAAAACCGAAAGAAAAAGAATAGTGTAGAACAGGCAAATATTTCGTATAAAGGTTTTTTTTCAAGGCGATAAGGGATATGTGAATTCCCAAAGTACTAATTTTCTGGTGTAATTAAAAGTTGATTAGACACTCCTTTATGAAAGCCCTAGAAATATTGATGAATTATCGTTATTTGTAACTATTAAGTACTCTATTTAATTTGATGCTTGAGTCGCTTAATCCTCCAATCCGATTCCTTAACATCCACGTTTGTTCATGTCCTTTAATAATTTCTTCAAGTTCTTTGATAAGAATGTTTCTATCTTCTTGAGATATATTGGCAAGATCAGTATTGCTAGTCTGTAATTTTACCAGAGCTAATTGACAGGCATGTAGGCTTAGCGCACATGCTTGTGCCAGCTCGGCTTTTATAATATCTGCATCAATGCAATTCATTGGTACACTTTCTATTATGGCCATATTAGTATTGATATAATCAATGGTTTTATCTATATCTCTCTTGCTTACAGGGTTTAACCACCTGTCGCTCTTTAGTGGTTGTTTTCTACGAATCAGCAATTGATGAAATACATTGCTATTATCAGTCTCTACACCTGTTTGTAAATAAGCATTGCCAAGGTTTACCAAGGCTTGTCCCGCTGTTTCACTATTGTCGTTTAATACAAACTTCGAAAGATTATCAGCTATATTTATATCGATATTGGCATCAGTTTGCCAAGCCAAGCCAGCACCATAAAGGAACGTTGGATAACTTGTGCTTAAAGGTTGCCAATGACCTTGATCGCCCCAATTGGTTATCATATAACCCATCGCATCGTATTCGTTGCCATTAATAGCTGCATTGCGTAGGTTGGCAAAGGCATGTTCGTTTCTTCCTAGTATTGAATTCCATGTTGAGGTACCGGGGCAGACATAGTATTCCAATCCTGCCTCTTTAAATTTTGCACATTCTTTGTCAAATGGATGATTCGGATTATATCCCCACACAAGGGAGATCATATCTTTAGGAATTTCAGGTATTAATTTTGGGTAATGTAAAATGATGTCTCCCCAGAATTGAACTGTTTTATCGTACTTGTCAACTTCTTCTTTTAATTCCAGAACAAAATCAAGATATACTCGTCCTTTTCCTATCTCAGCACAAAGCGCTTTTGATTTGCCAACACCAAGTTCAACTGTTTCGTCACAACCAATATTAAAATATTGACTGCTAAAATTGGGAATGAGTTGTGCATATAAATCTTTCATTAAATCTAAGGAGCCAGGCTCCACCGGGCTCAGGCTATTTCGCGAACGCATGCCCCAAATGGTTTTTCCGGGTTTAGTTAATTCTGCCAAATGCTCATACTCTTCGTGAATGAGCCATCGTTTCATATGGCCGAAAGAGTTTTGATTTGGTACCAGATCAATAAAGTTTGCTTTGCAGTAGCTATCTAATTTTTGAATTTGCTCTGCCGTCATAGGGCTGGCGTTTTTCCAAACTGTTTCGTGATTTTCGTAGGCAAAAGTGTGTTCGGTGTAGAGTTGGAGTTCATTTATCTTCCAGGAAGTAAATTTATCAACTAACATATATAATGTTTGCATGGTAGGCACTTTGTCGCGACTAATATCCAGCATAATGCTTCGACGTTCAAAATCTGGCCGATCAGCAATGTAAAGACAAGGAATGCCGTCATTTTCTTTTGCGTACTGAAGTACTTGCGATAAGCTTATAAGTCCATACTTTAATCCTACTGAACTTCCAGCACTTATGCTAATATTACATTGGTTGATATCTATTGTATAGGATTGAGTGTTTTTGTTTGGATCTATTTTGAGTTCTATGGTGTTTGCATGATAGGCATAGCGATTAGCAATAATGTCCACATTTATTCCTAATTGCAGGAGATTATTCTGCACTTCAAGAATGCTTGGCATAAGTCTTTTGTCTTCCTGATTATAGATAATAGTTAATTGTGTGGGCGAAAATAGCTTTTCGGTTAAGTTGACTATTTCAGGTGTTGGGAAGAGATGTTTTCTTATTTCTTGCCCATTAATTAAAAAAGTGAATTGAAATATGAGGGTTATGAGAAGAGATTTTTGCATCGTTTTATTTTATTATTGTCTGTGCGTACATAAATAATTAGTTGAAATACGACAGTGGAAAAATTAACCACTTAGGTCATCTTTTAGTAGACTAAGGTAAATATAAGTTCGCACCCATTGTTAAAAATTCTTTCTGTGTTTTTTATTGAGTGTAAAAATTAGCCGCTAAGTACTCAAAGATAATTATTTAGCAAACTAAGAATAAAAATAGCTTTGTGTCCTTTGTGAAATACCGCTTTGCGTACTTTGTGGTAAAAAAAATATAATGACTCATAAGCTTTGAATAAAACAAAGTTAATTATTGAATGAATTTTATAATTTGGTGGCCTCAAAATAAATAAGGTATTTATGTGGACATTTATTCTGGCAATCGTCACCCTGGTTTTAGGTTTTGTTTTTTACGGAAAGTTCGTGGAACGTTTCTTTGGGGCGGATGATAGTAAGCCAACTCCAGCTTTTGCCAAATCCGATGGGGTTGATTTTTCGCCCATGCCAACCTGGAAGGTGTTCACCATTGAATTTTTAAACATTGCTGGCCTGGGCCCCATATTTGGAGCAATACTAGGCGCAATGTACGGCCCAATGGCCTACGTGTGGATTGTGTTTGGTTGCATATTTATGGGTGCTGTCCATGATTATTTTTCTGGGATGCTTTCGATACGGAATGGAGGAGCCAGTATTCCTGAAATAGTTGGTAAATACCTTGGTCCAGGGTTCCAGAATTTTCTACGTCTTTTCTCTTTGTTGCTTTTGATTTTTGTGGGAGTGGCTTTTGTATCCGGGCCTGCAGGTTTGTTGGCAAATTTAACAGGTGGCGGCTTAAAAATATGGCTCTATGTTATTTTTACTTATTACTTAGTTGCTACGCTTTTACCCATTAATAAAATTATTGGGAAGATTTATCCGGTCTTTGGGGCAGCTTTAATTATAATGGCGCTTGCCATTGGTGGGGCTATGTTGTTTGGAAATATAAACGGGTCGGTAATAATGCCTGAATTAAGTGCTGCTAGTTTTAAGAATTTTCACCATCATCCAACTGAAAATATCCTTTTCCCCATGTTGTTTATTGTGATTTCATGTGGAGCCTTGAGTGGTTTTCATAGTACACAAGCACCCATGATGGCACGAACCATCAAGAAAGAAAGTTATGGACGTTATGTGTTTTTTGGCGCTATGATAGCGGAAGGCATTGTGGCAATAATTTGGGCAACGGCTGCGATGACATTTTTTAATGGAGCCGAAGGCCTGAATGAAACCATGCAGATGCCGAAACACAATCCGGCTTGGGTGGTTAACGAAATCAGTATTGCCTGGTTAGGAAGTATTGGTGCTATTTTTGCAATTATAGGTGTCATTGCTTGTCCTATTACTACTGGTGATACTGCTTTTCGCAGTGCTCGACTCACGATAGCTGATGTATTTAAATTTGACCAGTCTACCATTAAAAAGCGCTTAATAATTAGCATTCCTTTGTTTGCAGTTGGTTTTGTGTTATCGCAACTCGACTTTGCAACCATCTGGAAATACCTTGGTTTATCGAACCAGGTATTGGCTGTAATTGTATTGTGGACAGGAGCCATGTATTTGGCGAAGACCCGAAAACCACATTGGATGCTTTCCTTACCTGCCACCTTTATGACTGTGGTTTGTTTGGCTTATTTATTGGTAGCACCTAATAAGAATGGAGGCTTAGCCATTGATACTGAAATGGGAATACTAATTGGATGCATGGGTGGTATTTTTGCTTTTGCTTTATTTATAATTCGTATAAAACGAGTGACAAAAATTAAAGAAGATTAGTTGTTAAAATTGCAAACTAACCTCCGTTCCTTCACCTTCTTCTGATTGAATTTTTAATTGACCACCGTGCAGACGCATAACCTGACGTGATAGTGCCAAGCCAATGCCGTTACCACCTTTGCGCGTAGTGTAAAAAGGAACACAAACTTTATCAAGTTCATCCTTTGGAATACCTTTGCCATTATCGCTTACACTAATAATCAGGCCTAGATTTTCCTTTGTCGCTCTAAGGACGATTTTTCCTTTATTACTAAGCGCTTCCCTACTGTTTTTGACTAAGTTGATAAGTACCTGTTCAACTAGTTTTTCATCAATTTGATGTTCAATCTTGTCTTCAATTCGAATTTCTAAACTGATGTTGTCAGCTTTCATTTCACTTTGAAATAGTACCTGTATTCTTGACAAAAGCGCATTGATATTGCAAGCTGCAGTTTGGGCACTTTTTAGACCTGCCATGCTGCGATAACTTTCTACAAATCGAGTTAAGCCTTTGCTTCGTGAATGAATGGCATCGAGTGCCTCATGTATTTCTTGTTGCTCATCCTGATTTAATTCAATGGATTTGTTTTCGGGATTGAAGCGTTGCATTAAACTTGCTGATAGTATATTGACTGGGCTAAGCGAGTTCATCACTTCATGGGTAAGTACCCTTATTAATTTCTGCCACGACTCTAATTCTTTCTCTTCAATTTCACTTCGTATATCCTGAAAAGCTAATAAACGCAAAGTTTTCTGCTCTTGTTTCATTAAAACAGAAGTCAGTGCAACCTGCAACAAACGCCCATCAACAATCAGTTCAACCAACTTTTGCTGATTGGGTTGAAGTTTTAATAATTCAATAGCCAAACCCGATTTAAATCCATTTAGTTTTTCAAGGCGATGCAGGTATTTAATATTGAGCATTTTTAGCAAGGCATCGTTGGTCATCAGTACATTACCATGTTCGTTAACCACAACAATAGCAACTCCAAGGTTTTTTAAGGCATTCTCAAAAAACAAGTATTCCTTCTCTTTATCAATTTTTAATTGTCTGAAACTACCTACCACCTGATTAAAAGCTTTGAAAAGGTCGCCAAATGAAACGTCCTTATCCTGATTATGAAAATGGATGGTTGTGTCACCAAAGCCGAAGGATTGAATAAACTTAGCCAGTTCACGGTTGGTTTTTCTTACCGAATAAATTAAGTTCCAAACCTGAATCCCATAAACTATGAAGAGCAGATTGCGTAAAAGCAACAAGCTATCGGAGCTCCAAATATAGGCAATCACCACTGGAGTAAGCGCTATAAAACAAGCTTGAATAATTATATTGATTGAGAAATGCTTATAAGTCATACTTCTTAATTTTATCGTATAGGGTAGAGCGATTAATGCCTAATTTTTGAGCTGCTTTACTCATGTTACCTTTGCAATTAGTAAGAGCCTTTTGAATAAGCAGGCGTTCATGATCCATGATGTTAAAGCAATTATCGTCAATCATGTTGCTGTCCTCATTGTTTAAGAAAAGATCTTCAGTCGTTATGATCGGCCCATCAGCCAAAATAACAGCTTTTTCGATGTTGTGCTGTAGTTCTCTAATATTTCCTTTCCAGTTTTGAGTCTTTAATGCTGTGAGAGCATTAGCGCAAAACTTCATATCTTTTTTATTATACTTATTGGCCAATTGCTCTAAAAAGAATTGGGCAAGTCCACTTATATCATCTTTTCTGTTTCGAAGCGCTGGTAGTTCAATGGCAATGGTATTGATACGGTAAAGTAAATCTTCGCGAAAACTACCTTCTTCAACCATTTTGTTAAGTGGCATGTTGGTAGCGCAGATGAGTCGGATATCAACCTTAATGGGCTTCGTACCACCTACGGGTGTAATTTCTCTGTTTTGTAGAACTGATAAAAGTTTTGCCTGAGCCGATAGCGATAGATTACCAATCTCATCCAAAAACAGGGTGCCACCATTGGCTAATTCAAAACGACCTGTTCTGTCTGTTTTAGCATCGGTAAAGGCGCCTTTTTTATGTCCGAAAAGTTCACTCTCAAACAAGTTTTCATGAAGGCTACCCAAATCCACACTTACAAACATTTCGTCACTTCGTTTCGAAAGTCGATGAATGGCGCGTGCCATCACTTCTTTTCCCGTGCCATTTTCACCAAGTATAAGCACATTTACATCGGTAGGAGCAACCTTATTAACCATGCCCATTACTGCTTTTATTTCAGGCGAGTTACCAATAAACACATCTTGACCCGCATCAATACACTCTTTCAGGTGTTTCTGTTTTTTCTTCAAACCCGAAATGGCTTTCTTTGATTTCTGTAGTTTGAAAACGGATAGTAGTGTTGACAGAATTTTACGCTCATCCCATGATTTTTCAATAAAATCGGCCGCACCTTCCTTAATGGCTTTAACGGCTAATTCAACATCGCTGTATCCGGTAATAAAAACAACGGCCAATTCACTGTCATACTTATGAACCTCTCGCATCCAGAACAGGCCTTCGTTACCATTGTTGATGCCCGATGTGAAATTCATATCGAGCATTACAATGTCATAATTATCTTTTTGAAGGTGTTCCTTTATTCTATTAGGATTGTGCTCTGTTTTTATAACACTAAAATGCGGCTTTAAATACAATTTTAGCGCCAGTAATAAATCTTTGTTATCATCAACAATTAAGATGTTTCCTTCTTTTGTGGGCATTTTTCTTATTATCAATTTTGTTGTTTATTTCTACTTACAAAATACATCTTTATTGTTGGAATTACATACATGAGTGTTGGAATTTCCGACACAATAATTTTCGATGAGTTAGTTAAGTGTTTGAAAATAAGAATTCAGTATAAGTGGCACGAGCTTGGATATATAGATGGCATAATAAAATAAGAACTATGGATCGACAAATTGAAAAAAAACCTTGGTGGCGAAAGCAGTTATATTGGATTATAAGTGCTTCCTTATTCTTATTTTGGTGCGTTTATTTTATAGCTTTTGCTGATCATCGTAGTCAGGTTAAAATTGATAAAGAGCGATTAACTATATCAATCGTTCAAGACGATTATTTTCAGGATTACATCAGTGTAACAGCTACTGTTGAACCTTATAGAACGATCTTTTTAGATGCCATTGAAGGAGGGCGTGTTGAGCAGATTCTTATGGAGGAGGGTAATATGCTTACCGAGGGCGATCCTATTGCACAATTAAGTAATACGAATCTTATCCTTGAAATTTCAAATAACGAAGCAAATGTAGCCCGTGCCATTAACGAGTTACGAACGGCACGCTTGCAAATGGAAATGAATGCCATGGAGCTTCAAAATCAAATTGTACAATTGGAGGGAGATCTGTTTATACAAAAACGTAAGTACAATAATTCAAAAGTTTTCTTTCAGGAAGGACTTATCTCAGAGGACGAATACTTAAAAGATAAAACCAGTTATGAAGCTTCTTTCCGTCAAATGACTTTGTTGAAAGAAAGTTTTAAACGCGATTCGCTATATCGTGGAATTCAGATTGAAACGCTGGAAGGATCTGCTGTTAGGATGGAGGAAAATCAAGGTATTATTCGCCAACGACTAGATAACTTGATTATTAAAGCGCCCGTTACTGGTCAGTTGGCTTCGCTTAACCTAGAAGAAGGACAAGTGATTAATTATGGAACTCGAATTGGAAAAGTAAATGTGTTGGATCGTTTTAAGCTTAAGGCTGAAGTTGATGAACACTATATTTCGCGTATAATTAAGGGTTTAAAAGCCAGTTGTCAATTCCCAAGTAGATCCATCGATGCTACCGTATCTAAAATTTATGCTGAAGTGGAGGACGGTAAATTTATTGTGGATTTGGAATTTGACAGCAAAGAAATTCAAGGACTTCGTATTGGACAAACCAGTCATGTTAAATTAGAATTGGGCAATCCTTCAGAATCCTTGTTATTAGCTCGTGGAAGCTTCTTTCAAAGTACGGGAGGTCAATGGGCCTTTGTTTTAAGTAAAGATAAGTCGATGGCCTATAGGCGAGAAATTAGTATTGGTCGCCAAAATCCAAAATTCTTTGAGATAATTGAAGGGCTTGAAGTAGGAGAAGAAGTTATTACATCTGGCTACGAGATATTTGGAGATAATGAAGTGGTAATATTAAATTAAGTTTATAGCTATTATACATTCATACGCAACATTAATAACTAATAATTGATCATTAATCATTATAAAATATGTTACGAACTAATAACCTACAGAAAGTATTCAGAACCGAAGAAGTAGAAACTACTGCATTGAATAATGTTAACATTCATATTCAAAACGGCGAATTTGTTGCCATTATGGGACCTTCGGGTTGTGGTAAATCAACCTTGTTAAATATTATTGGCCTATTGGATAATCCTTCAGGTGGTGAATTGTATTTTGATGGGCAAGAGATTGCTTCATTTAAAGAGCGTCAACGTACCAACTTGCGAAAAGGGAATATTGGTTTTGTATTTCAAAGCTTTAACCTGATTGATGAATTAAATGTTTTCGAAAATATTGAGATGCCATTGGTTTATCTGAAAATGTCTGCCAAAGAGCGTAAAGAGCGTGTGCAAAAAGTAATGGAACGCATGCAAATTGCACATCGTGCCAAGCATATTCCTCAACAGTTATCGGGTGGACAGCAACAGCGTGTGGCTATTGCGCGTGCGGTGGTAGCTAATCCAAAGTTAATATTAGCCGATGAGCCTACAGGTAATCTCGACTCAAAAAATGGTGCTGAAGTAATGAATCTGCTACGTCAATTAAACGAAGAAGGTACTACCATTGTGATGGTAACGCACTCCGCCGAACATGCTGAATATGCACACCGTGTAATTAATTTATTTGATGGGCATGTGGTGACTGAAAAAATGAATAAAGAAATGATTGTTGGATAAAGGGTTGATTTCAAGTGCGTAATAAAATGTGCGTTCGATGATCCTAGTTGGGTATTGCCGTTAGTTAATTGTTTTATGAGTAATTCAAAACAGAAATGATACCATATATTACCAAATTAGTCCTTAGATATTTATGGAGCCAAAAGTTCTATAGCATACTGAGTGTTCTGGGCTTTATCATTGCTTTTACCGCATCAATGATAATTTTTAAATATGTCGTTCATGAATTAAGTTTTGATAAGCATGTTAAGGGACATGAACAAGTGTATCGCTTGCAGTTTGGAAACAAATTATTTATTAACGGTAAGTCGGTTGGTTTAATCAAGAATAATATACCTGGGGTAGAACATGTATGCCCTATTCAAGCTCGTGGCAGTTTGTCAATTAGTACTATTGATGGTAAATATAAAGTATCGGGTTCTGTCTATAATACCAATCATGAGTGGCAATCTGTTTTTCAAACAAATACGACAGAAGGAAAACTAAATGATGTTTTTAATAATGATGCATTAATTGCTATAAGTCAAAATACGGCAATGCAATTATTTGGTAATGAGTCACCAATTGGTAAAAACCTTATTGTGAATAAAGCTTTTGGCCCTGGGATAAAAAAGAAAGTTGCAGCCGTTTATATTGATGTGCCTGATAATTCAAGTATAGCGCCAATAGGATTAGTGAGTATATCATCATTGGCCTACCACAATAAACAAGAAAAAATATACTCCGTTTTTATTAAGCTTAGTAATAACAGTTCATCCCATATAGTTGAACAATCAATTCTTCAACATCTTACTAATGGAGGTGAAGTTTATGATGCTAAAGTGAGTTTGACTAGCTTGTCCGAAATTCGTTTCACAAAACAAAACTCATTTGATTATATAAGCAAAAGCAATAGGACGTACATATATCTTTTTGCTTTTATTGGTTTACTTATACTATTCACAAGCATTGTTAACTACCAGTCGTTTCGCATTGGCAAATATAAGTCGAGATTACAAAGTATCAGAATTGCACGTTATAATGGAGCACATAAAAGGCATGTTAAGATTCAATATTTTATTGAATCAATGTTAATCATTCTCTGTTCTGCAATAGTAACATATGTGGTTTTTCAGGTATTAATGGTTGCAAATGCGAATAGCTTGTTTGGTGTTAAGCTGAGCAATAATGCTTCGTCCAATATTTTGATAGTATGTCTGATATCCCTTTTAACATTGCTTTCGCTGGCTTTAATACCTTTTAGAAACCTTATTTCGATGCTAAGTAATGAGACTTTAAAATTGAATGATCGACTTTGTGTTGGGTTGATTAATATTCAGTTCTTTATCGCTTTTTTGCTTGTTGTTTCCTCAATTGTAGTTTATCATCAAAAAGAGTTTTTATTAGACTTTGATACTGGTTTAAATACGGATAGAGTTATTTCGTTACAGCTTAGTTCATCCATGATGAAAGATGCTGATGCTTTTAAAGATGAGTTATTAAATTATAGTGGAATCTCTGATGTCACTTTCGCATCCAATGGACCTGAAAACATTGAATATGTTTCGGGTTATTCAAACAATCAACAGATCAGTTATGGCTTATGGGTTACTGATGATAATTTTCTTAATTTTTTCAATATAAAAATGATAAAAGGTAGGGGGTTCAGTCAAATGCCAGGCGATGCCTATTCATTTATTATAAACGAAAAAGCTTTGCATAGCTATGATTGGGAAAGTTACTTAAATAAGAATATTGATGGTGTAATGGGTAAACAGTGTATTGGTGTTTGCGAAGATTTTCATTTTGCATCCTTGCATAACGAAGTTGCACCATTAGTTATCCTTTGCAACTATAATATACTCAACAGAGTTTATGTCAGGTATAATGATAATGCCTTAATGGCAATTAAACACCTTCAAGAATGTGTCAATAAATTTTTACCAGAACAGCTATTTAATTATCAGTTTTTATCGGATACTCTAGATGCCTATTATACTGATGAACTTAAGATTTTTAAGTTACTCTCATCTTTTAGTTTATTAGCTTTAGTTATTGCACTCATTGGTATGATGGGTATGACTTCGATTGTCATCCAAGAACGAACTAAAGAAATTGGTATAAGAAAGGTAAATGGTGCAAGCAGTTTAAATATTGTTTTTTTCCTGAATAAGAAAATATCCGTACCAATCTTAACTGGTTTTATACTGTCCATAGCCCCAGTGTTGTATTTTATGGAGCAATGGCTACAAATTTTTTCACAACACATTTCAATTCGTTGGTATTACTTTCTAATTGGAGGTCTTTTCGTTTGGATTATCAATTCTTTGGTAATGATTGTGCAAACGAAACATGCAGTTAACCAAAATCCTGTTAAGTGTTTAAGGTATGAGTAAGTTGCTTAGTATTTATAAAATTTAACCTGTGTTAAAATGATAAAGCACTATATAATAATTGCCTGGCGAAACCTGAAAAGACGTAAGTTACTTTCGTTAATTCAAATCTTATGTCTTTCAATTGGTTTGGCTGCCTTTATGCTTATTGCTCGTTTTATTCAATACGAGAAAGATTGGGATAGGTTTAATGAGCATTACTCACTTATATATCGTGCACAAGCTTATAAAATTGATGATCGACTTAATGATAATACCCAAATTCCCGTTCCAGTTGCAGAGTATTTAAAGATAAATTATCCCGAAGTAAATCAATCACTTGTTATACGTGAGATATGGAGCGAAAACCTTTCGCCAGATAATGAAAAAGTGTATAATGAAAAAAATGGCTTTTTGGCACCATCGCAGTTATTTGATGTTTTTTCATTTAAGTTACTTAGAGGTGATCGGAAAACGGTTTTGGATATTCCTAGTTCAATTGTTCTAAGTGAATCAATGGCCGAAAAGTATTTTTCAGGTGTAGATCCCATCGGAAAGGTGATTTTTGATAGCAATAAAAATGAACTGGTAGTTACCGGTGTAATGGCGGATATTCCAGAGCAATCGCACATTCAAGCAGATTACTTTAAATCAAATGCACAGCTATTGGAGGATTATGGTAGTAATTGGTACAATAATTCTTATAAAACATATGTACTACTCGAGCCAGGTGTATCCGTGCAAAGTTTCAATGCTAAAATAAAGGATGTCATTAATATTCATGATATAAGCGCTAAACGCACCTTATATCTACGGCCGCTCAGTCAACTTCATTTAAACGAAAATCCTCGCGATGATAGAAGTGTTATTATTTATTTTTTCTCGTTTATAGGACTACTCATCCTGATATTGGCATGTGTTAGCTTTATGAATCTGGCTACATCCTTTTCGTCACTTCGTTTTATTGAAATTGGTATACGTAAAGTTGTGGGTAGTTCTAAAAATTACCTTCGTATACAATTTCTTGTGGAAGCTGTGGTTGTGGCTTTTATCTCATTTCTTGTTGCAGTTTTCATCGCCCATTTGATTTTACCATTATTTAATTCGGTTGTTGATCGCAATATTGAATTGCATATTTTCACTGATTGGCCTTTTCTTGCCTTTATATTAATGGCAGTTGTGTTAACAGGTATTCTAGCTGGCGTGTATCCTGCTTTTATCATTTCATCATTTAAGCCGGTTGTTGTTTTAAAGGGGAAAAGCCCTTTTAAGAAGGGAAGAATAACGGGTTTGCAAGCAATGGTGTATGTCCAATTTGTTTTATCTATTACATTAATCACAGCCAGTTTATGGATATACAAGCAAGTTGAGTTTTTAGAAACAAAGGATATCGGTTTTGATAATAAGGTATTATTAAATGGCCATGTACCAAGTAATAATTCTACGGTATCATATGCCGCCTTTCGGAAAGAGATATTATCTCACCCAGGCGTTTCGGAAATGGCCATCTCATTAAACTCACCAATGATTTTAAACTGGGGTTGTTATGTAATTCCGGAAGGTGAGGATAAGGAGACTCCGATTTTTACTAGGTGGAACAGTGCTTGTCATCATTTTATAAATGCAATGAGTATGGACATTGTAGAAGGCCGTTCTTTTTCTGAGGACTTAGCGACTGATATAGGTTCTTGTTTAATTAATGAGACAGCGGCAAGAGCTTATGGATGGGATAACCCTATTGGTAAAACATTGCAGATGGAAGGTGAATATAGAGTGATTGGCGTAATAAAGGATTTTAATATAGATGATGTTCACAATCCCATAATCCCATATGTTTTATTTCTACGCGATAGCGATTTGGCCATTGAGAATGATTTTAATTTTAAAATTGATATGCCTCAGAGACAGGCTGCTAAAGAGCATATTATTTTAATAATGCAAAAGTACTTTCCCGATGTATTATTTATTGTAGATGATTATAAGGCTAATAGTAATCGAATAGAGTTGAAAATATGGAACAATGCTAAAAACTCATTTGCCTTTTTTACTATTTTGGCGGTAATAATTGCATCTCTCGGATTGTTTGGTTTAGTTTTCTTTTCGATGCAGCGTCGCATAAAAGAAATTGGTGTTAGGAAAGTTCAAGGTGCCAGCATGCAACAAATCATTCCACTCATCACCAAACGCTACCTTGTAATTGCTTTGGTAGCTAATATTATCATATACCCTGTTGCCAAACTGATTCAAAACATTTTACCTGGTCATTATAAATATCAGTTTACTCTTATCGATGTACTCATTGTTTGTGGAATAACCATTTTAGTAACACTGCTTTCGAGTTTATATCAGGCGATAAAAGCAGCTCATTTAAACCCTATAAAAGCACTGCGTTATGAGTAATAAGCGACATGTTGGAATATTGCTTTTTTGGATGCGAATTATTATAAGGCGCGCCTTGTTTGATAAGCTATTAACTGTTTTTAAGTTACTGGGTTTAGTGTTGGGCATATGTTCGGCGTTAATAATTTTTAATTGGCTTAATGCTGAGTTAACTAAAAATTCTGCGATAAAGTATAGAGCTGATATTTACCGTTTAGCACGAATTTGGGAAAGTCCACAAAATCGAAGTGTTAATACCATGATTGAAGCTCCTTGGAGTCCGGCATTGTATAACGATTTGTCAATGGTAGTAGACTATACGCTTTGTCGGCCCGTAAGTCAACAAAGCCTATTACATAATGAGAAGTGGTATAGGTGTAACATGAAATATGTTGATTCTACTTTTATACGATTTTTTGGTTTTGACCTCATAAATGGAAATATTAATGATGTATTAAAAGCTCCCTATAGTGTTGTACTGACTAAAAGTCTTGCAAGAGCCGTATTTGGTGAGGAAAATCCCATTGGCAGAGAAATTAGAATTAACAATTTAGAAGGGTTAATTGTGAAGGGTATTATTGCCGATCCGCCAAATAATATTACCATGCCTTTCGATTGCCTGGTTTCCTTTTCTACTATCGAAGCTGAGAAGAGTCTTTATACAGGATGGGGTGGAGGTGATAGTTTTATCCATTATGTCAAGCTTTCTCCTAGTGTTGATTACAATGCTGTGGAGCCGCTTTTGATGCCCGTATTGCAGAAGTATTACGATTATGCAGCCGAAGCTCAAAGAGGAATTTATATTACGCCATTATTACAACCGTTAAAAGACATATACCTAAAACACTCAGGTAATGAGATAATGCATCGAATTTATATACTGTTCCTTGCGGCTGTGCTAATTGTTGTCATTTCTGCCTTTAACTATACATTTATCTCCCTGTCTTCGTTGATTAAAAGAAATGTTCATTCTACGATGCCCCTTATATTTGGTCAGAAACGATGGCAGAGTGTTGTATATTTTGTACTAGAAAGTTTGGTTTTTACGGCTCTGGCTGGTGGCATTGCTTTGCTTCTTAGTCCGATGATGCTATCTCTGGTTTCTGATTATTTAAATATCAACTTGAATTTAGAGATAGATAATGTTGGGTTTTGGTTCGTCTTTATCGGAATCATCATCATGATATCCATAGTTGGGGCATTATTTCCAATATTACGTAATAGTCGAAAGCAACCAATAGATTTGCTGCAAAATATGTCTTTCGGATCGTTTACTCAAAAGTATCTGCGTCAAGGTTTAACTGTTTTTCAATTAGCTGTATCGGCAGGTGTATTACTTTTTACAATTTTGGTGGTGAAGCAAACCTCCTACATGAGTAATAAAGCACTTGGTTATAACGAAGAGAATTTGGTTTACATTGAGCTGCCTGAGAATTTAAGTTTCTCCAGGGCCAAGGCTTTGAATAAGCAAATTAGTGAAATTACTGGTGTTAAGTCAAGTAGCCTGTCTTCTGATGTCCCTTTCTACGGCTTTTCAGGAAATGGCTTTGAGGTGAATGGCGATGGTAATTTTAACTCGTTTCGCCATAGCTTTATTGATTCATCTTATCTCACAACGATGGGGATCGAGTTGCGCAGTGGTCATGGGCTCAAACGCAATATTAAAGAAGTTTTGGTAAATGAAGCCTTAATGAGAAAAGTAGATATTGAAAGTCATGAAGATTTAACATTGTCGAGAGTTGGTATCGACTTTAAAGTGGTAGGTGTTGTCAAGGATTTTCATATGCAGGATTTAGTTGAGGAGATAAGGCCATTAGTTTACTGTTTATATTACTATGAAGGTTGGTATTCGTATGTAACAATCAGATTAGATGTGCACAATCAATTTAATACCATTAATAAAGTTAAAGATACCTATGCGACACTATTAAATGACAATAATGTAGAGGTTAATTTTTTTACTTCCCAGCTTCAAAAAAGATATCAGGATGAGAATGTTTTTTCATCATTATTGAAGTTGTTCACTTTATTAGTATTTGGTGTTGCCTTTATTGGACTCTTGGCATTTGTATACCTGAGCGCACAGCAACGTACTAAGGAGATAGGCATACGCAAGGTCAATGGAGCTAATGAAAAAGATATTGTATTTCTTTTTCTTAAACAGTCTCTCGTGCTAATGGGCATTGCCTTTATAATTGCCTTGATTTTAGTTTGGCCAATAATAGCTTCATGGTTACAGATATACCCGTACAAAACTTCCATTGAAACAATCGATTTATTAAAGGCAATATTGCCAGTGGCTTTTATTACTGTTTGCACAGTAGTTTTAGTCAGTTGGAAAGCTGCCAAACAGAATCCTATAAAAGCATTGCGTTATGAATAAAACTAAGTGTTCTTCCTTTCATAGATCGGAATAGCAGAATGAATTTATTTGGAACAATAGACAAGAGGAATTGACAAAAAGTAACTTTTAGCAACATCTAAGGAATAAACGAATCAATTATGATAAAACAAACACTATTCTTTTCAACCTTCATGCTTTTAGTCATTACTACAGCGTGTAAGCAACGCAGTAAATTAAAGGTAGATGAAGACGAAATAAGAGAAGAATTGAAGGCAATTGAACCAGTCATCACAGAACAACAAGAGGCAATAGTGGGGGGCTTTAAAGGTATAAGGCTACCTGAAAATCGTACAATCGAAACAAACTTAAAGCCAATAGTAATTGATATTGAAGGTAGTTTGAATAATATCAAAGAACTTAAGTTGTCAGATGTAGCTACAACCATTCAGTATATTCGCCTACAACCACTCGACAATAAAGAATTACGTACCGATATGAAGTATCGTTTTTCTTTGACTGATAATTATATTGTAGCAGCAAATCTTTTTGGTATACATCTATTTAATATAGATGGCAGCTATAACAATACGCTTGTGAGAAATAGATTAGATGGTATTTCATATGATGAGAAAAGGGGAAGTGTGTTGATATTTAACGATCATACTCGTATTGGCGGCGACATGAATATTTGGACACGAGGCGATAGAGTATATTACGTTTATACAAATTCTATAACCGGGCAAAAGAGTATTATGGAATATGATTGTGTATCTCCTCAATTATTGACTTCAAGTGAGTTTGATGTTGAAAACCAACAAAAAATACTTGCCAAAGGAACAGTAAGTGTGGATTTGATGCATGGTAATAATAAACCTTACAATCCTAAAAATAAGAATGGAATGATGTCTATGTCGCCTGAGTCCTTGTATGAACATATTGGCATTTTTAGCGATGATAAGGGTAACTACATAAAAAGGCAATCTGGTGATAATATGTTGTTTACCTTTAATTCTAATGGTGATACGTTATGTTCATTTACTAAATATGAACGTCTACAGAGCTATACAAAAAACCTGGTTCGTGGTACGGATGGAGGTTCAACGTATACAATTGCTAATAAATTATATATTCGCCCCAGTTTTAATGATACGCTCTTTCAGGTTATTCCACCCAATAAATTGCTGCCTAAATATGTATTTAAGTTGGGGAAATACAAAATGGATATTATGGAAGGATCCGACCCAGATGTTAGTCTGCAGGGAAAAATAGTGCCAATGAGTTGGGCCGAAACTGCTAATTATGCATTTCTTACTTTCTCTAAAGATAACTATGCATCACCGCGTAATAGGCGCAATAAAAGCGTAAATATTTATCAAGCCGTGTATTCAAAACAAAACAAGGAGTTATATATTATTAAGGGTGATCCAACCAATTACGAGCCTAAAATTCTATTGAATGATATTGATGGAGGTCCATCCGTTTGGCCATTGGATTATATGATTTCTAACGACCATAGCATGCTAATGGCATTAAAAGGATACGAGCTGATTAAGCATATCAAATCATCGGAGTTTATTAATTCTACCGACAGTGATAAAAAACAGAATCTCATCCAATTTTGTCAGACCTTAAAAGCTGATGATGATGTATTAATGATTGTCAAATAACCCTCGTTTATGTTCCGATTCGATAGTAAGGTATTGCTTAGAAGTATTAGGCAGAAGCCAATTTATTCATTCATCTCAATTTTTGGATTTGCAATTGGTATTGCTGCGAGTATACTTATTTATTTTTGGGTGCTTGATGAGCTTAGTTACGAAAAGTTTCATCCTAATTATGAACGCATTTATAGGGTTTTGTCGCTAAGGAATAACAAAGGAAACTTAGAGAAAACGGCGAGCAGTTATACGGCTCTTTCTGGTAGCTTACAAGATAGCTATCCACAGATTGAAACAGCTACGCATATTAGTTTTAGCTCTGAAAATTCGCCCTTGAAATTGAATAGAGAGTCGAAAAAGATCGAGGCACGACGAGCTTGGGTGGATGACAACTTCTTTCAAGTATTTCAGGGTTTTAATTTTGTTGAAGGTAATAGCTTGACTGCGCTAGATAATCCTTTAAAAGTGGTGTTGTCAAAAGCAACAGCCCGCAAGCTATTTGGCGATGATAAAGCCTTAGGAAAAACTTTGATAAGCGATAAATACGAGGAGTTGATTTTTACAGTTGGTGGTGTGGTGAACATACCCGCGCAAAGTCATATTGATTTTGGATTTATTCAATCAAATAAGGCAATGGTGGATTATAATCATACGAGCCATTCGTGGCGTATCTCGGCACATTGTCATACATACATCATGCTGCAAGCCGATGCGAATATCGATAAGTCTTTCCTAAAACAAATTAGCAGCCATGTGCAGGAAAACGCATATCGCCAGGAGAAACTTACTTTTCAACCAATTGCAGATATTCATTTGTATACAGATTATGATACTTATCTTTACGACAGGCACATTAGTGATGTAAAATATGTATGGATATTTGCAGGTTTAGCAATGCTTATTGTGGCTATGGCGGCATTGAATTTTGCATCCTTAACAACGGCTCGCGCATCGGAGCGAGCAACAGAAATAGGTGTACGTAAGGTTAATGGTTCGAGCAAAAAACAGTTGGTCGTTCAATTTATCCTTGAATCATTGATGCAAACTAGCATTGCTACTGTTCTGGCTATTATTGCCACTGTTATTATGTTACCTTGTTTTGAGGGAATTACCGGTAAAACATTGGCAATTACGTTTTCTCCTGCTTTACTTTTTACTGGTCTATTGCTAGTTCTTATCACTGGTGTTGTTTCAGGTATTTATCCAGCTTTTTATCTTACTTCGTTTAATCCTATCCACACGATCAAAGGCAAGCTAACTACATATGGTAGAGCTGGATATGCCCAGTTATTAGTAGTTATTCAGTTTAGTATTGCCATTGTGTTATTGATTTCGTCCATAACGATTACACGGCAGATGAATTATATTAATAATTATAATCTGGGACTAAATAAAAATAACGTAGTGGTGATTCCTACAGGTTTGTGGTATTCGTCGAGTAGTTTTAAGCATGAATTGCTAAGTCATCCAAATATTATTAGTGCATCAGCTAGTACGCAAGCCCCTATTAATCTCGGTTGGAAACAAGGCTTTTCATTGTCGGGGATAAATAGTAATGATACTATACAAGCTTGTATGCTTTTTGTAGATAGTGATTTTGCCAAAACATATGAACTTGAAGTGGTTAAAGGAGAATTTTTGCGACAATCGTATGCTGACTATTGGAAAGAGTTTGAAACTGCAAAAAACAATAAGCAGCACAAAGTTACTTTGCCAGTTGTTGTTAATCAGTCTTTTGCTCGTCAAATGAATGTGGATGATCCGATTGGTAGACGAATTAATCGCGATTATGTGATTGTTGGTGTGGTTGATGATTTCCATTATCAACCGCTTCATCGAAAGGTAAGCCCAATGGTAATGCTTAACGACCCGCAGAATATTATGACAATGAATGTCAAGATGCGCCCAAATAATAAAGCTCAAACCATTGCTTTTATTCGATCCATTTATATGAAACACAGACAAGGGCGGTTTTTCTCTTTTGCTTATTTTGACGATAAATTAAAGCAAGTGTATAATGATGAAACAAGACTTAACGACTTAATCGTAAAGTTTAGTGTTTTAGCACTTATAATAGCGATCATGGGTATTTTGGGCTTATCAATTTTTGCTGCCGAACAAAAAACTAAAGAAATTGGAATTCGAAAGGTTAATGGAGCTAAGGTCTCTGAGATTCTATTATTGCTTAATCGAAACTTTATAAAATGGGTAGGTATTGCATTTGTTATTGCTTGCCCAATAGCCTATTTAGTTATGACCAGGTGGTTAAATAATTTCGCTTATAAAACCGACCTAAGTTGGTGGATATTTGCCCTAGCTGGTTTTTTAGCTTTGATTATAGTCTTGATTACAGTTAGCTGGCAAAGTTGGTGGGCAGCTAGGCAAAACCCTGTAAAAGCATTGCGTTATGAGTAACTTTTATCGAACGAAATCAATTATTGATCTGTTTATTACTCGTTAATGGGCTGGTGAAATTAGCAAGCGAACTAATTTTTTTTATCAAATAAACTAAATCCATACAAAGGATTGTAAACAGAAAAATCAGTTAAATCTAATCGGCCTTTTTCTTCAATACCACAGGCTAATATGCATTTCACATCCTCCGAAAACAGTTTTGCTACCTTCTTAAAATTAAGTTTTTTCCTATCGGGGCGTTCGCTTTCTTTGGCTTCTATTAAATGGGTTTGTCCGTCTTTTTCAACAATAAAATCGATTTCAACGCTATTTTGATCGCGATAATAAAATAGGTTTTTGCCGGCTATGAAGCCTTCTTTAATGAACTCCGCAAAAACGAAGTTCTCCCATAAATGACCACTGTGTGTCGAATTATCCAGTGTTTTAAGTGAGTTGATGTTTAATAATGCAGCTGCTAGTCCGGAATCGCAGAAATACAATTTGGGAGCTTTAATTAATCGCTTACCTAAATTGTTGTAGTAAGGGGGTAGTAGTATCACCAGCCCTGATGCTTCAAGTGCGCTTACCCATGATTTAATGGTGTTTACTGATACACCAATGTCTTTAGCTAAAGTAGAGAAATTGAGTAGCTGACCACAGCGCAATGCTAGCAACGATAGTAGGCGTCTAAAATCCCTTAAGTTAGTAATGTTGAGTACATCTTTTAAATCACGTTCCAGGTATGTTTGTATATAATCTTCAAAAAATTCTTCTGCGTCCAGCTTTTCAGCCCATATCTCCGGAAAGCCACCTTTCCATATTAGATCGCGTTTTTTCTTTATTAAATTAGTGGCATTTAGTTCATTGGCACTTAAAGTGCCTAGGTGAATAATGCGTATACGACCGGCCAATGATTCGTGTACGCCACTCATTAATGCAAATTGCTGACTGCCGGTTAAAATCCATTTGCCTTTTAAGCTTCTATTTTCATCAATAAGTGATTTTAGATCACGAAATAAGGATGGAGCATACTGTACTTCATCAATAATGGTTTGTTTATTGAATTTTTTCAGAAATCGCGTGGGATTTATTTCTGCTTCTTCGGCTAGGGCAACCCTGTCGAGTGTAACGTATTCGGCTTGCGGTAATAGTTTCTTTAGCAAAGAACTTTTTCCACTTTGCCTTACTCCTGTTAAAAGCACAGCCGGTCTTGAATTGATGGCTCTTTCTATTTTAGCAATATGTTGTCTCGAAATCCACATTTGTCCTTAGTATAGCCATGCAAATATAAGATAATTTGCAATCAAACTGCAAATTATCTTACTTTCAACTGCAAACTATCTTAATTTTTATTGCAAATTATCTTAAATGTGAATTATTTTTAATCGACAATGAAATACACTTATCTACGCATCCCAATAAATTAATAAATACAATTCATCGCTTAATGGTAGATAGCCCTGGTCGTAACACAAGTGGTAACAGGCACCTTTTTGTGTAGTATAGATACCGGTGAAGTAAGAAAAGTCGAAACCTTCTTGGAGTAGTTTTGATCGCTTTACTTTGCTTTTACCACTTTTATTTAGGGACTGAAGAATGTGGTAATTCTTTTTTAGTGTACGATTAACTTTTTGTACCAAGGTATTATCACTGCTATAGCGGCGATTATTAAAACTATTCCGACATTGATCGGAACAAAATTTCTTATCGATTCGCCCAATTATTGGATCCTTACACACCGGGCATAAACGTTTTTCAGACATCAGTTAGCTTTTTGTAAGTGATACATACATAAAGATATAAACGTTTTTAAGTAATTACAAACGGTTTTAAACGAAACTTAAATGACTCTAAATATTTAAAAACCGACTTGAATAGACGACTTGACGCAACTTTGTTTCATCAATTTATTATTCATTTAAAACAAAGAGTCATGGCTAGTTTAAGGAACAGAGTACAGTTAGTAGGAAATTTGGGAATGAACCCTGAAATTAAATCATTTGATAACGGACGTAAAATGGCAAAGTTTTCTTTGGCTACCAACGAAACTTTTGGGGTTAATGGTCAGGAACGTACCGAAACAGAATGGCATACGATAATTGCATGGGGCAAGCAGGCCGAAATTGCAGAGCAACACCTGAAAAAAGGCAATGAAGTAGCGATTGAAGGACGATTAACGCATCGTAAGTACGAGGATAAAAACCAACAGACGCGTTATTTTACCGAGATTGTTTTGGGTAGTTATGTCGTTTATCCGGGATTGAAGAAATAGGTAGTACTTAAGTATTCAAGAAAACCACCAAAGCAGAATAGGATGCTTTGGTGGTTTTTTATGACAGAATAAAATGTTGTTTAATTATTTATAGGATGGGTGAATTTAAATGTAGAGCCTTTGCCAATAGAGCTCTCTACTTCAATTGATCCGCCTAATAAATTAACTAAAGATTGCGCAATTGAGAGTCCAAGACCGGTCCCGTTTGGGCTATTTTCTTTGTAAAAGCGATTAAATATTTTTTCTTTTTGCTCGTCGTTAATTCCTCTTCCGGTATCTGCGACATAGAACAAAAGTAGTTGTTCCGCTGTGTCAGATTTTTTTACACCTAGTGTGATGCTTCCTTCTGATGTAAATTTAATGGCATTTTCAATTAGGTTAGATATAATTTGTCGTAATCTTGTTTCATCACTTTTAATGGTCATTTTTTCAGGAATGCCCTCATCAATGTGATAAACGAGTTGAAGCTTACTCTTGTTGTGCTCTTTTAATTTGAGCGTGAAAACATCTTTTATATGACTAATAAAATCCTTTAGGTCGATAGGCTTGTACTCCACATTAATTTGCCCGGCCTCCATTTTACTTATCTCAACAATATTGGTGATGATATTTAGCAGTTGAATGGCATTTTCTTCAATGAGTTGTAAAAAATGTATTGCCTCTTCTCGCGAAGCATCACCTGTTTTTAATAGATCAATAAAGCCAAGTATGCCCATCATTGGAGTACGAACTTCGTGACTCATGTTTGATAAAAAGGCAGTTTTTAGTCGATCACTTTCTTCAGCTTTTTGTTTGGCAGTTCCTAATTCCACATTTGTGTTTTCTAAATCTTTGGTGAGCCGAACTAATTCTGTAATATCTAATAACGAAACCAGTACCTTCTCCCAGGTATGTTCATGACCTGCCATTATTTTGGCATTTACCGAAACGTGCAATGATTCTCCCTTAAGCGTTGATTGTTTATCGCGTGAACTATAAAAATACTTGCCTTCGGAAAAAGCAACAATACCTTCTTTTAATGAGTTTAGAGAACCAGGGAAAAAGGTTTTTTGAATGTTGTTAAGTAATTCTTCTTTAGTGTTGGCTTTGAAGTATTTTAAAGTTGTTTTGTTGAGGTTAATAAAACGTATTTTTCGAACTAAGTTCACAAGTTCTTCAGGGTTATCATTAAGATATTCTCTAAAATTGCTAACGCCTTTCAATCTTAATTTATCAATTGTTTTTTTTAACTCACTAAAATCTTCTTCCCACAGCGAAATGGGGGCATCTTCGAAGAGGCGTTTAAAACGCTCTTCGCTGGTTTCTAAAGATTGCATTAATAAATTGCGTTCTTCAATCTTACTTTGCAGATTCTGATTGAATAAAGAAAGCTCTTTTGTTCTGTATTCCACAGCTTTTTTCAACCTTCTATTAAAACTAATTAATAAGGTTAAAATGGCCAAGGTGATGCCTAATATTGCAAGAATAATCCTAATCCATTTTCGTAAAGTTTTATCCGATTCGCTGATGTAGTGCGAGAGTAAGAATCCATCAAGTGAATAATCGTCTCCAATCAAACCCAGTAATTGGTATGTTTCAGCTATGTGATGCCAACGCTCAATATTCATATGCCCTGGCCTAACCAATTTAGGCATTAATAAATCCTCCATTTGTTGAGCTTCGTAAACTAACATTTCTCTACTAAGCGAAGGATCGTATTTCTCCAGAATTAAGTTTATGATTTCTTCTTTATTATTCATGGCATATATCCAGCCTTGAATTGTTGCCTCGTGAATGAGTCTACTACGTTGCCTATTGTTTTTTAGTTCTTTTTCTGATGTGAAAAATATATCGCCATAAAAATCAATGCCATAATCGATTGGTTTAAAAATCACAGTTTCTTTACCTGCTTTTTGAATTAAGTATGGGGCATCAATAATATAGTCGTCAATGGCATCCACCGTTCCTAATAATAAACTGTCTCTATAGTTGCCACCAGAAAGAACTTGCATGCTGTCAACAGTTATGTTGTGTTTTCTGAACATGGCCTGGGTTGAAGCAATGCCGTATTCGCTAAGGATAAGTTTCTTACCTTTTAATTGATTAATGCTGGTTATTTCTTTATCCTTGGTGCTTATTAATACTTCGGGCGAATGCTGAAAGATTGCTGCCATTGCTACTACCGGCACACCATGGGTGCGAGCGATCAGTAATTTTGGAGAATCTAAGCCATAGTTTGCTCTGCCCGATATTACTTCCTCGATAGTATTTGTGTGGTTGTCTCCCTCAATAAGTGTAACATCAAGTCCTGCATTTGAATAAAAACCTTGTTCTAATGCTGCATAAAAGCCTGCAAACTGAAATTGATGCTTCCATTTTAATTGAATTTTTACCGAGTCTAATTTTGCCGAATACGCATTTTGTATCGTTGCTGCGAAAAAAATGCAAAGTGCTATTAATAAGCGAAACAAAACTTTAGGCATAATGGAATGGTTTAATAAAGTACTTTAAATGTACTAAGATTTTTATTCTTTATCTTCAATTAATTAAGGTAGAATGGGTCTATATTATGTTGATAGGATTTGTAGTATTGTTTTTTATCTGTAGTTGAAGCGTAAAGACAGGTGTAATCTGGGTAAATAGTTAGTATGGAATTAGGTGATTTGGGAACATTAAGTTTACATTTGAAAAGCAGGGGATTAAAATGCTTAAAGTAGAATAATGAAAGTAAAAAAGAATACATATTTAAGTTTGTTTGTCTATTTATTGTTGACCCTAACAACTTTTGCTTTAACTGAGCTGGCGGCTTTGTACCCTGAATTTATAGAGCGCACATATAGTCAAGGCATGTATCCAACTATTGCCAAACTACTTTCTTTTTTTAGTACCCGGCTTCCTTTTTCTCTAGATGATGCTTTCTATGCCCTAATGGTTACCTGGTTAATGCTGCTTCCACTTTTGGCTATTTTTAAACGAATTAGATGGAAGAAGGTATTGCTTCATTGGCTTGGCACATTGGCCTTGGTATATGTGTGTTTTTATTGGTTTTGGGGTTTTAATTATTACCGAAATGATTTAGAAACACGTTTGAATTTTGTGGAAGCTAAAACGGATAGTGTCGAATTAATGAACGTGTTTAGGCAATTAATTAACGAATGTAATCAGACTTATTCGCAACTTGATAGTACTGAATACGCTATTTTCTGCCAGCTTATAGAAAAAGAATATGCCCTTCAGGCTGACTTTTTACAGATTGATGCTGACTTGTGTTCAACCCGACCCAAAAATATTACCTTAAGTCGCTTTTTTGCAGCTGCCACCATAGGTGGATATTATGGGCCATTTTTTAGTGAGGTTCATGTGAATGCGTATTTACTCCCAATGGAATATCCGGCTATTTTAGCGCATGAATTAGCCCATCGTTATGGCATAACTGATGAATCTGAAGCCAATTTCTATGCCTGGTATGTTTGTAGCCAAACAAAAGATAAACGCATTCAGTACAGTGGTCATCTTCATCTACTGGGTTATTTTCTGCCTCACGTTTATAATTTGGATGGTGCCGAAGCGCTTCTTAAGACGATTCGCCCTGAGGTAAAAGCTGATTACAGGCGGCATATAAAACATTGGAGAGCTTTAATGAATAGGGAAGTGGAGGAGGTGGCCCATAAGGTGAACGATGCTTACTTAAAAACAAATAAAGTTGAGGGAGGCATTGATGATTACGATGGTGTGGTGAAACATGTTATGGATTTTTATAATACTGTTAATCATTAAATTATTTCTCGATTTTTATTAAGCTTACATTTAGTTACACCAATACACCATTCTTTCTTTTGAACGTTAGTTTTTTTGTGATTTATGTTTTTGTATGCAATTGAATATCATTAAAAAACATGGTATTTTCAAGATCAAAAGAATAATCTTTTAACTCCAAACTAATGAATAGAATCGTATTTTGTCTAAGTCTGTTTATCGCATCGTTAATAGTAGTGCCAGCCCATGGTCAATCTTTTTTAGAAAAGATGGCCGAAAAAGCAGCAAAGAAGGCAGAGGCTGCTGCCGAAAAAAAAGCTGAAAAGGAAGCAGAAAAGAAATTAGATGAGGCTTTTGAAAAAGCCGAAAAATCAATGGAAGATGAAAAGAAAACAGAGTCATCTCAATCAGAATCATTTGACCTAAATGCTTTAATGAAAAAAGCAGGTGTTTCGTCTGAGCCCGCTACTTTTGAGGATAGTTATACCTTTCAATCTTCCATCACAATGAATATGAAAACTTACTCCAAGGAAGGTACGTTAAAAAGTGATGGTGTGATGAAAATTTATGCTAATGCTGGTGATAAGTCATTTGCCTATGAATTTGTATCTGGAGAGCTTGAGTCAAAAACAAAAAATGATAAAGGCATCATTATAATGGATTTCAAGAACGAGGCTAGTATTATTTTGTCAGATGATAATGGTAAGAAAACTGGAGTTGTGTATGGCGGTAATGGTTTTATGGATGCATCATCGTGGGAAGATGAAGAAAGTAATGATGTGTTTGATGAAGGAGAGGTAGAAGAATATAATCCACATCTCACTAAGACAGGTAGAACAAAAACAATACTTGGTTATAAGTGCGAAGAGTACCGTTATGAAGATGAAAATTCGGAAGCTAATTCCTGGATAACCAAAGATGTGGATTGGAATAGTAAAGATTTCATGACAACCATGTTTCGGTCATCAATGTATTCAAATGGAGTTTGGGGAGGTTTCTTGATGGAAAGTGAAAGTGTTGATAAGGCAGATGGTGAAAAACATACATACACAGTAGTTGATATTAATCAATCGAAGAATACTACATTTCCGATGTCTAGTTATGAAATTACGAATGTTGGAACCATACAATTGCCAGAAGATATTGGAAAGGAATAGAATATAGATTGATTCTAAGTAATTTAATTAATTAAATGTGAAACTTCCTGAGAAGTTTTTGCGTTTCTTAAACTGTTATTATATTAAAAGCCCTGAGTGGTGGTCTGTGAATAAAAATCGTCAAATATCGAATCAATGAGAAAACCTGAATTTATTAACTACAATGGCAAGACTTTTTTCTACATGAATTTCTCTGATTTAATAGAGGTAGAAGCGGTTAAAGACATGGTTCAAGAAAGTGCTAATTACATTCGAAGTCAGCCTGAAAAATCGGTTCTAACACTTTCGAACATAACAGGAATGCATTTTAATAGCGAAATTAAAAATGTGTTTTCCGATTTTCTGAAAGGAAATAAACCTTATATCAAAGCCAGTGCTGTTGTTGGTTTAGGTGGTTTGCAGCGAATTGTATATAATGGTATAATGAAATTAACGGGACGTGATATTCGTTCGTTTGAAAATATAATGGTGGCACAAGATTGGTTGTCTGCCAACTAATAAATGCATAATATTGTGTTTTAAAATATAAGGGACTTAGGTCCCTTTTTTCGTATTTACTATTATTAATCGTAAAGTTGATTTATGTCTATTCTTTATTATTTGATGTTGGTTCTTGGAGCCTTGATATTTATAGCAGCAGTAACAAATTGGGATTGGTACTTTAAGCAGCGCCGGGCACAAACCATGATTAAGTTAATGGGACGAAACGGTGCTCGTATACTATATGCTGTCTTGGGACTGTTGTTTGTTTTTTTTGCATGGATGGTTCTGAACGGAAGAATTGATGTAGGGTAATATTTTTTAGAACCAGATGTAACCTTTTAATTGCAACTTGTATCATACCGACAAACAAAACGATAGAATTATGGAAATGATTGGTATTGCATTCATCTGGTTAGGTTTATTTGCAGCAGCTTTTTTTGCTTGGTATTTCTTCATACAAGCACGAAATAAAGAACGCTTGGCGTTAATAGAAAAAGGCGCTGATGCCGCTAACTTTTTTGCGAAAAAGGAAAGCAAAAAGCGTTTTTCTTTTCCCTGGATGAAGTTTGGATTATTGCTTTGTGGCTTAGGTTTTGGTTTAGGAATTGGCTTATTTGTAATATCATTACCTGGCTTAGAAAGAAGTATGGAAGATGTTGGACCTGGAATTGTTTTTGCCACCACTTTTATTTTTGGCGGTATAGGAATGATGTTGTCACATTATGTAGATAAACCTAAATCAACTGAAGTATAGTTGATGGATGATATATACATCGAAAAAGTTAAGAATGGCGATGTGGAGGCTTTCCGGTATTTTGTCCGGCAGTACCAACACATGGCCTATTCTGTTGCCATATCTGTTGTGAAAGATGAATTCTTAGCTGAGGAAGTTGTTCAGGAAGCATTCATTAATGTGTACAATAAATTGGATTCGTTTAAAGGGAATTCAAAATTTAGCACCTGGCTTTATCGCATTGTTATTAACAAAGCTTTCCGTAGTTTGGATAAACAAAAGAAGTTATCCTACGAGTCTATTGATGATGCAGAGACTGTTTTGTCGGATGACTCATTTGAGCCATTGAGTAAAGATGAGCAAAGTTATTACATCAACGAAACCCTACAGCAGATGCCTCCCAAGGAGAGTTTAGCTTTGCGTTTATTCTATTTACAAGAGATGTCGATGGAGGAATTACAAGATGTAACGGGCTGGTCGTTGAGTAATGTGAAAGTTATATTGCACCGTGCACGTAAGCGTTTCTACACCTTGATAAATGCACTTTTAAAAACTGAAGTAAATTCAATATTATGATGAAGCAAGAACCATTTGAAGATGATAAGCTCAGGCGAATGATGGAGCAGAGTAAGGTTGAAATGCCATTCTCTGATTTCGAATCTCGCTTGATGAGTCGTATTGCTTCTGAATCAAGTTGGAAAAAAAGCGTTGGAAAAAACATGCGATTGTCGTGGTTGTTTTTTACCATTGGTTCACTCTTTGGTATTCTGGCAACCATTTTATTACCCTTAATTAAGCGTAATTTCTTTGGCTTAGACATTCAATTGATACAGATACCAATATTATTGGTTATAACATTTGTGTTTATATGGCAACTCGACGCCATGATTAAACAAAGTGCTCAAAGCCGAACTAAGCGAGTTAAATAGTTATTATTCCGATGTTCTAAATTACTTTAATCAATTTATCACTTGCTTTAGTAAGTTTGCCAAATGAGATCGTGCTTAAATTATTTTTTTTAAGAAAAGCTTTCACTTCTTCAATGGCCTTAGGTTCTACAGCTATTAATAAACCGCCACTTGTTTGTGGGTCGCAAAGAATATTTTTACAGGCTTCATCCTTTAGATTAACATGCTCTCCGTACGATAACCAATTTCGCGTAGTACCTCCCGGAATGCATTTCTTATCAATGTAATAATCCAATACGTCTATTTTAGGAATCTTGTCGTATTCAATGGTAGCTGATAAACTACTGCCTTCGCACATTTCGCTTAGGTGACCAATTAATCCAAAGCCAGTTACATCAGTCATGGCTTTAATACCATCAAACTGTGCTAGTTCTGTACCTATCTTATTAAGCTGGCACATCAAGTCGGGAGCAATAGTAGCATGCTCATCTTTTAACAAGCCCTTTTTTTGAGCCGTACTTAAAATACCAACCCCAAGAGGTTTGGTTAAGAATAATTCACAGCCTTCTGTAGCTGTGTCGTTACGTTTTAGCTGATCGAGTTCAACTTTACCATTCACAGCCAAACCAAAAATTGGTTCCGGATTGTCGATACTATGTCCGCCAGCCAATATAATGCCTGCTTCTTTGCATACTTGACGGCCACCTTCCATCACTTGTGAGGCCACTTCTGCGGGAAGTTTATCAATAGGCCAGCCAAGTATGGCAATGGCTAATATTGGTTTACCACCCATGGCGTAGATATCGCTAATGGCATTGGTAGCTGCAATACGACCAAAGGTAAAAGGATCATCTACAATGGGCATGAAAAAGTCGGTGGTACTAATTAGGGCACTTCCATCTCCCCAGTCATAAACCGCGGCATCATCTCTGCTCGAATTACCCACTATCAGTTTTTCATCAAAGCTGGGAGTAATGTTACTTTTTAAAATGGTACTTAAAACAGAAGGAGCTATTTTGCAGCCGCAACCAGCTCCATGGCTATATTGTGTGAGTTTTATATCGGTCATCTTAAATGGTATCTGCGAATTCTAATATGAGTTGTGCATTCTTTGCATGGTCAATCGTATCCAGCTTTAGAATGTTTATTTTTTTTGCGTCTCGTCGGTTCATACCTCTGAGGTAATACTTGTCGTAATAATTTAGGGTCAGTAATGCAACGTCGTAGTAGTTGCCTTGTTTCAGGTTGTTTAATGCCTTGCTTGTAGCTTCGTGTCCCAGCCGTTTACTGATGCGTTGGACGCTATCAATTAATTTCTCTTGATGTGTTTTATCGGCATATTCTTCAACCAAATGATTGGCACGTTCTTCTTTTTTAATGTCAACAAAAATCAATGGTACTTCTCTCATTTTCCTGAAAAGATGCATGGGTATGTTAACATTGCCAATGTTGGGACTTTCATCTTCGAGCCAAACGGGTTTAGTTTTGTCAAATAATCGCCATTGCCAATAAATATTGTTTTCGAATTGTTCGGTGCTAGGTTGCATATCCTGACCAATGCTTCCAAAAGCTGAGCCTTTATGGTTGGCGAGCTTTTCAAGATCCAGTACCTGCTTACCTCGGGCTTTTATTTGGTGTAGAATATGTGTTTTTCCTGAGCCGGTGTAACCTCCAAGCACTTTAATCTGATGATCACCAAAGCTATTTAGTGCCAAGCGTCGATAGGCTTTGTAGCCATGTTTAATGACGTATACTTCCTCGAATCCATTGTCACTTAAATGTTGTGCAAAAGCATGACTGCGCATACCACCTCGCCAGCAATGTATCACCGCCTTTTTATTAGATGCAGCCTTTAAAGATTGTGAAATGAAATCCTCTAGCTTTGGGTTGACATAGGTGTATCCTAACTCAATGGCTTTTTCTTTCGATTGTTGCTTATAAACAGTACCAACATGCGCTCGTTCATCGTTACTGAATAAAGGAATGTTAATTGCAGACGGAATGTGGCCTTTATCAAATTCGCCTGGAGAGCGAACATCTATAAGAGCTAGGTCCTGGTATTGCTTGAGGTATGTTTCAATACTGATGTCTTGTGGCATGTGCCAAAGGTAAATATTTACTTGAAGGTGAAATGAAAAATATTTAAAATAATTAAGTCCACACTCGAAATGGAAAGGTGAGTATGGACTTAAGAAAGAAGTTATTATTGAGTGTAAACTCTGTTTTCTTGTTCTGCTACTCTAATAAATGTAGTTCGTTTAGTTAGTTCTTTTAGTTGTTGAGCACCAACGTAGGTGCAGGTGCTTCTTACACCACCAAGTATATCCTGAACAGTATTTTCAACGGCTCCTTTGTAAGCAACTTTAACTGTTTTTCCTTCACTTGCCCGGTAATTAGCCACGCCACCAACATGTTTTTCCATAGCTGTTGCGGAACTCATACCATAGAATTGCTTATACTTTTTACCATCCTCTTCAATCATCTCACCACCACTTTCATCATGACCGGCTAACATGCCTCCTAACATAACGAAGTCGGCACCAGCACCAAATGCTTTCGCCACATCACCAGGAATGGCACAGCCACCGTCGCTGATAATTTGTCCACCTAAGCCATGAGCAGCATCAGCACATTCGATAATAGCAGATAATTGCGGGTAACCAACACCAGTTTTTACACGCGTAGTGCAAACTGAACCCGGGCCAATACCAACTTTTATTATATCGGCTCCGGCTAATAGTAATTCTTCTACCATTTCTCCGGTTACCACGTTTCCAGCTAATATTACTTTGTCAGGGAATCGCTGACGTGTGCTTTTGACAAAGGCAACAAAGTGCTCGGAATAGCCGTTGGCCACATCAATGCAAATGAATTTTAGCTTTGGATGAGCATCAATCACTTTGGTAATTCTATCTAAATCATTTTCGCCGGTTCCTGTACTAATGGCAATGTAGTTTTCGATATCGCCTGATGCTTTATCTAAAAAGTCGTTCCATTCTTCAAAACTATAGTGCTTGTGTACGGCAGTGAAAATCTTTTTCTCAGCTAACTTAAGTGCCATTTCAAATGTGCCAACGGTATCCATATTGGCTGCCATTATTGGAACGCCAGTCCACTCATTATTGGAGTGCATAAACTTAAATGTTCGCTCTAAATTTACCTGTGAGCGACTCTTTAATGTCGATCTTTTAGGACGAAACATCACATCCTTAAACCCCAACTTAATTTCGTTTTCTATCCTCATAAATCTTTTTTTTTACCTTCAAAATTAACAAATCGTTTGGATTTAACTAAATGAAATAACTGTGGCTCGACTAAATGTTGTTATTGACATTCAGAGATAAGCATATTCCTATTGTTGTGTGGAAGTATTATTTATTTGCTACTTGTAGATTGAACTGATAGGTCGGTTGGTGGCAATTGTATAAAGCGATTATGTGAATAGAAAAAAGTCAAGACCTTAGTGGTTTGGTAGTGTTTTTTTAATAAGCAAAAGGAAAACATTTAGCGTGATTGGTCATTTTGTTTTACATATTTAATTTGATAAAATGATCAAAATAGCTGATAAGTAGGTTGCTAGGAAAATTTCAAATAACTATTATTGTTCTCTGTTAAAAACAGCGCACCCTATTTAATTCATGTAAACAAAAGTCTAAAAATTGCACATTTCTGAGAGAACATACACCATTGCCTTTAAACTGTTATTAGCGGTTCTAATACTATTATCGGTTGTTAATAATGCGGGTGCTCAAAAGCGTAATTATACTTTTAACCGTTTTTCTATTGACGATGGCCTCTCACAAAACTCAGTATTAAGCCTTTTAAAAGATAAGCGTGGTTTTATTTGGGTTGGAACCAGCGATGGTTTGAACCGCTACGATGGGGTTAGTGTAACAGTATTTGAAGCTAATGGCGGAGGCGAGTTTTCGTTAATTAATGGTTTTGTTTTTGATTTGTTAGAAGATGTTGAGCGCGACAAGATTTATATAGCCACAAATGGTGGCGGCTTAAGCGTGTTTGATCAGGTGTCGGAAACTTTTAAACATTATGTGTTCGACACCATTCCGGGCACTATCGTTTCAGATTTTACCTATGCATTGGATATGGATGTGGAAGGGAAAGTATGGATTACAACAACGCACGGTATTAGTGTTTTAGATCCGGATACTGAAATTATTACTAACTACGATAATGGCGATGAGGCAAATTCTGTCCCTAAAGAGGCTATTACCACAATTTTAATAACATCAGATAATAAGAAGTGGTTTGGTACCTATGGGAAAGGATTATATTATTTTGATGATGAAACGCAATCATTTATCCAATATAGGAATGTATTAGAGAAGGCCAGTTTTTCAACTCATAATTATATTAATAATATATGCGAAACTCAGGATGGTAATTTATTGCTTGCTACAGAAGGAGGTTTGTATGAGTTTGACACAAAGACAAAATTATTTAAATCATTATTGTTGCCAGGTAAATCTATTAACGATGTAATTAATGGAAGTGAAAATGATTATTGGGTTGCTTCTGCCGGAAATGGTATAATTCATTTAAATGATGTTTACGAGGTAATTGAGCAATTACGCCATAGTGAATACGATAGGTGGTCGTTACCTGATGATAATATCATGAAGTTATACAGGGACGAGCGTGATGGTTTATGGATTGGTTCACGTACAAAGGGCTTGATTTTAATGGATGTAAAGATAAATCCATTTGTGCATTATTATAGTGTGCCCGATAAGCCAAGTCTTCACGGTAATTCTGTATTTGCTTTTGAAGAAGATAATCAAGGTAATTTATGGGTAGGAACAATTGATGGGCTTACCAAGTGCCGACTCGATGAGTCAGAATATGAAAGAATACAGCTTTGTTCTCAGGGTGAAGATATGTCTGTGTGGGCCTTGTATTACGATGAAGAAAGGTATATGTATGTTGGCACATCCAATGGCTTTATTAAATATGATACGCAGACATTGGCTCAGAAAACTTTTAGATACGAGGATGAGAACCCATTGAGTATTAACGATGATCATGTGTATGCTTTTGGGAAAGATTCGTTGAATCGTTTGTGGGTTGGTACGGCCAATGGTGCTTGTTATATGAATGCAGATGGAGAGACTTTTACGCGTTTCATGCCATATGATAATGAAGGTTCCATTAGTAGTTATTCCATTTGGGATTTTTATGAGGATAGTAAAGGTCGTTTTTGGATTTCATCTGATTTTGGTTTGAATAAATTCAACTATAACACCAATGATTTTAAAAAATACTATCATGAGGTAGACGATGACAAATCTTTATCATCGAGCATCATTATGAAAGTAACGGAAGATGAAAGCGGTAATTTATGGGTAGCCACCAGTCTTGGTATTGATTGTTTGTCAGATAGTATGGAAGTACTTGTACACTTTGATGACGAAAGCGGATTAAATAATAGCTATATATATCAGTTGTATCATCATAATCAGAACCTTTGGGCTTCAACTAATCAGGGAATAAGTCGTGTTGATCTTAAAACAAATGAGGTCACCAACTTTAACGGTCATGATGGCATGCAAGGTAACGAATTCAATACGGCATCATTTCGCTTAAGTGATGATCGATTGGCTTTTGGAGGTTTAAATGGTTTTAATATTTTTCATCCTGATAGTGTAACCCATTCAGTTTATTCGCCACCAATATATTTTACAGGTTTGCAGTTGTTTGGTATGGACATTTCGGCGCGTGACACAGCTAATTGGTCGGATGTGGTAATTGAAAAATCCTTGATTATGGCCAGTCGTATTGCCTTTACCTATAAAGAACGTTTTTTTACTTTACGATTTGCTGCCCTGGATTATGAAAATCCTAAAAAGATTGAGTATTTCTATCGAATGCTTCCAAAATCGGAGCATTGGGTGCCACTAAAGAGTCAGAAATACCTGACATTTATTGATTTAAATCCGGGCGATTACCGCTTGGAAGTGCGTTCAACAAATTCAGATGGATTTATTTGTGATAATGTTAAGGGAATTGATATTCGGATTAACCCTCCGGTATGGAAGGAGTTTTGGTTTATATTATTAATGGTTTTTTGTGGCGTATTCTTAATTTATCTTTTCATAAGGGTGCGCATGCGTCGCTTAAGTAGCGATAAGCAACTGTTGGAAGAAACGATTGTTGAGCGAACGCAAGAGATGGAATTGCAGAGAAATATTGCTCATAAGCAAAGAGATGAAATAGCCAAGCAAAAGAGTCAGTTGGAGAATTTTGCAGGTAAGTTAGAAGTCAAAGTGAAAGAGCGAACATCAGAGCTTGAAAAGGCAAAGCTGGCAGCAGAAGAGTCTGATCAGCTTAAATCGGCCTTCTTATCCAATATGAGTCACGAAATTCGCACACCAATGAATGCCATTATTGGTTTTTCCGAATTATTGTTGGATTCGTCTTTGGACTCTAAGGAGCGGATGGAATATGCTCAGGTTATAAAAAGCAATGGTGATGAATTGCTTAATCTGTTGAATGATATTATTGATATCTCGATGATTGAATCGGGGCAATTGAAAACTAATTTATCAAACATTAATGTTAATGAATTGGTAAATATGATTCATGTGAGTTTTCAGGCATCTCCAATCCTTAAAAAGAAAAATGGAGTACAATTGTTAATAGATATGCCAGATGAAGAGGTTCATGTTTGCACCGATGTTTTTCGCTTAAAGCAGATATTAAACAACCTAGTAGGTAATGCCATTAAATTTACTGAAAATGGACATGTGAAGTTAGGTTTTACCATTGAGAATTCGCGTGTACGCTTTTTTGTGGAAGATACAGGTATTGGTATTGATAGAGCGCATCAGAAGCGAATATTCGAACGATTCTTGAAAGTTGAAAATACAGTTAAGAATATTTATCGTGGCAATGGTTTAGGCCTAACCATAACCAAAAATCTGGTTGAAATTTTAGGTGGAAGTATTGGCATGCAGTCAGAGCTTGGTAAGGGGTCTCTTTTTTATTTTCACATTGACTTGTTAAACTAGTAAACTCTCCTAATCAAAGTACAGAGCTGTTCCCGATTTTATTTCACGCATTACAAAGGAGCTTTGTACGTTACCAACGTTATTTACCGAAGCTAATTTATTGTAGATGAAGTGGTGATAGGTTTCCATGTCTTCGGTAATTACCTTTAGCATATAGTCAAACATACCAGCAATATGATGACACTCTAGAACCTCAGGTAGTTGATTGATGCTTGTTTCAAAGGCTTGTATCATATCATGCGAATGTTCTTTTAATGATACATTACAAATGGCAACCAAATTCTTTCCGACTTTTTCCTTATTTATCAATGCTACGTACTTTTCAATAACACCGTTTCGTTCCAAACGCTTTATGCGCTCAAATACTGGAGTAATGCTTAAATTAAGATGATGGGACAACTGCTTTGTGGTCATCTTGGCATTTTGCTGTAAGAGTTTTAGAAGCTTTTTATCTGTATCATCTAATTGGATGGGCGAAAATTTTTCTTTGGCTTTCATGTTATTGAGCTTTTGTGAGGTAAATTTACTAATATTTTTAAAATATAAAGTATTATAATCTGAATTTTATATTTTAACTGGTATAATAATCTACATATTCGTATTTTTGTTGAAAATAAGTTGAACCAAGAAGGGTGAAGATATGAAACCAGAAAGTTTAATGATGACCTTAGGATATGATGCTCACGAACATCAGGGAGCTGCTAAATGTCCAATTTATCAAACTTCAACTTTTGTATTTAATAATTGTGAAGAGGGAAAAGCTTTTTTCGAGCTAGCTTATGGTTTGCGTGAGAAAGAAGAAGGTGAAGAAATGGGAATGATTTACTCTCGCTTGGATCATCCTAATATGAATATTCTTGAAAAGCGATTGGCAGCATGGGATGAAGCCGAGGCTGGCGCTTTCTTTTCGAGTGGTATGGCAGCAATTTCAACATCTATATTGACTTTTGTTAAGCCGGGTGATGTATTGTTGTTTTCATCGCCGGTGTATGGTGGTACCGATCACTTTATTCACCATGTTTTGCCTCAATTCAATATTGGAGTTGTAGGTTTCGTTAAAGGAGAAAATGAAGATGTAATTATTGATCGTGTTGAGAAAGCCTATCCAGGTAAGAAACCTTCAATGGTGTATGTTGAAACACCTGGTAATCCAACCAACTCTTTAATCGATATTGAAATGGCATCGCGAGTTGCTAAATATTTCAGTACGAATGATAAAAAATGTGTATTGGCAGTTGACAATACCTTCTTAGGACCGGTGTTTCAACATCCGATGGAGTTTGGAGCCGATTTAGTAGTTTATTCAGCCACTAAATACATAGGTGGTCATAGCGATGTAATTGCTGGAGCTTGCACAGGTTCAGCTGAATTAATTGCTCAGATAAAAGGGATGCGAACTTTCTTTGGAAGTCAGCTCGATCCAAACTCAAGCTGGTTGCTGCAACGTAGTCTTGAGACAGTAAAAATTCGCATGGAAGCACAGGCAAAAAGTGCAAAAATTGTTGCCGATTATTTAAAAGATCATCCTTTAGTGGAGAAAATGCACTATTTGGGTTTCCTGGAAGAGGGATCTGAATTACAAGATATTTTTAACCGCCAATGCTTGTCAACTGGTTCCATGATAGCCTTTGACATTGTTGGTGGTGAAAAAGAAGCATTTATGTTTCTTAATAATCTTAAATTGTTTAAATTAGCAGTGAGCTTAGGTTCTACCGAGAGTTTAGCAGAGCATCCTGCTACAATGACACATGTTGATGTGTCGCCCGAAGACAGATTGAAATTAGGTATTTCTCCGTCTTTGGTTCGATTAAGTATAGGGCTAGAGAATCCTCAGGATTTGATAGATCAAATAGCAAACGCCTTTGAAGTGGTTAAGAAGGCGAATAGTTCGGCCGTTTGTTAAGAATGGTCTGAATTTGGTTTTTATGGTTAATGTTTTGCTAAGCCCCGCTTTTTGCGGGGCTTTTTGCATTTTTAAGGTTGGTTCCTAATATTGACTGTTTTAAACCTTATTTTATCTGTTTAAGTTTATTTAATACTGAAATTTAAAATACTCCTTTTATCTTCGTGTAAATCATGATTAAAATCATTTTAACAAAACCGTACAGACAAACGTTTACTTTGTTGAATTGGTCACAATAATCTATATTTGACACCCTAATGAAAATGATATGAAGGAATTAATCACAGCATAGCTTGTGGTGAGTTGGATGAGTCTCAAGAATAATGAATAAGAATTAATATATAAATTATGAACGATATCAATAAAAAGAGGACGGGAAACCTTATCTCCATTCAAGATTCGTTGGTGAAAGCCCGATTTTTTGATGACGTGGTGATGGGGGAGACTGCTGAGATTTCCGTTGATGGAAAATTCCTTCAGGCAGAGGTCTTGCAGATTCAGCCCGATCCTAAAAATGCCGATGCAGGTATTGTAGAGATGCAGGTGTTTGAGGACTTAACCGGTGCCAAGATTGGTGACGAAGTGGTTTTTAAAGGTACACCTTTGTCTGTATTATTAGGGCCAGGTCTTCTGACAAGTGTATGGGATGGATTACAGAATCCATTGTATAAATTGAGTGAAGAGGACCATTACCTTAAGCCAGGAATGAATGCGCCTGCTTTGGATGAGGAAGTTTTATGGGATTTTACGCCAAGTGTAAAAGTTGGTGATGAGGTTACTGGTGGCGACGTAATTGGAAACGTGCCGGAAGGTAATGTTGACCATAAAATTTTAGTGCCATTTAAATTCGGTACTTGCAAGATCGAAAGTATTATCGAAAAAAGTTCGGTAAATATTGTTCAGCAAGTAGCTGTAATAGTTGATGAACTTAATAAAAAGCATGAGTTGCAGTTGGCTTTTCGCCAGCCGGTAAAATCTCCTATTCCTTTTAGGGAGCGTGCTATTCCAAGTAAACCTATTTCTACAGGAGTACGAGTTATTGATTTATTAGCTCCAGTAGGCTATGGAGGAACCGTTGGTAACCCAGGTCCCTTCGGTGCTGGTAAAACAGTTTTACAGCATTCGCTTTGTAAATATGCAGTAGCAGATATTATAATAATGGCCGCTTGTGGTGAGCGTGCTGGTGAGGCCGTAGAGGTATTTAAAGAGTTTGCTGAGTTGGAGGATCCAACAACAGGTGAATCCTTGATGAACCGCATGTGTATTTTCGGAAACACAAGTTCGATGCCGGTAGCAGCTCGTGAAGCTTCTGTATTCATTGCCTTAACAGTGGGTGAATACTACCGTTACCAAGGCAAAAAAGTGGTGATGTTAGCCGATTCAACATCACGTTGGGCGCAGGCATTACGCGAGCGTAGTGGTCGTCAGGGAGATATTCCTGGACCGGAAGCCTTCCCAATGGATATTCCAGATCAGATTAAAGGTATGTATCAGCGTGCTGGTGAAGATTTAGGAACTGGTGGATCATTAACCTTTATTGGAACGGTATCGCCAGCTGGTGGTAACTTCCAGGAGCCTGTAACGCAAGCTACCATGGATGCGACAGGTGGTTTCTGGGGATTGTCTCAGGATCGTGCCGATGCTAAAAAGTATCCGGCCATTGATCCTTTGGTGTATACAACATCGGTTTACGATGGTTTTGTTTCATGGGAAGACCGCAAAAAGATGCTTGGTATATTAAATGATGCCAATGATATTGATCAGACCATAAGTACTATCGGATTAAAGAAAGTGCCAGTAGCTAACTATGTTCAGTTTCAAAAAGGCTTAACAATCGACTTCTGTGTAATGCAGCAGGATGCATTTGAGAAAAATGATGCCTGTACACGTCCAGAAAGATTGGAAGTAATTAATAAAGCTGTTCAGAATTTAATTGGCAGTGAAATAGATTTCCAGGCAGGAGATGTGGATGATGAGCAGGTAAAAGAGCTAATCAAGCATAAGTTTGATGAGTTGCGCCAGTGGTGGAGAGCTTGGAACTATTCAGCAATATCTGAAGAGGAAATTAATAACCTACCGCTAGCAGTGGATAAATTTATTTTACAGGAGGAATACGCCGTATGATAAGAAAAGAAATAAATAAAATAAGCGAAGTAGGTAAAGCTCTTATTTCGGTGGAAGGTAATCCTGGAGTGGCACTTAACCACGTTGTTGAGCTTTTGGAGGCAGATAGTAATCAAAGTCTTTCTTTTGCTAAAGCGATTAATATCACCGAAGATACAACACGTTTTCAGGTGTTTAACGGTACCACAGGGTTAAGTACAAAGACTAAAATTCGCATGCACGAGATTCCGCTAACAGCTGGTTTTTCAAATAAAATGTTAGGACGTAGTTTTGATGGTGCTGGTGAAGTGTCAGATGGTGGACCAGAAGTTATTTTCGAGAAGCAAGTTTCTACTCGTTTAGATACTTTAAATCCAACTGTACGTAACGTGCCAAAGCAGCCATTATGGACGGGTATTCCAATGATTGATGTATTTAACACATTGGTGAAATCGCAGAAAATTCCAATTTTTGCGGGACCTACAGAGCCATATAACCGTTTGCTGTCGCAGATTGCAAAGGGAGCTCAGGCTGATGTTATCATTTTTGCCGGTATTGGTCTTAAATTCGATGAGTACCATTACTTTAAAGAGCAACTATCTCAGTCGGGTAACATTGATAAAACCATCATGTTTACTCACTTGGCAGGTGACTCGCAGATTAAAGGTTTAATGCTTCCTGATGTGGCTTTAAGTGTGGCGCGTGAGTTTGGAGATCAAGGAAAAGATGTATTGGTATTATTAACTGATATGACTAACTGGTCAAATATTTTACGTAACGTGGCTAACTATCAGGATATGATTCCTTCATTACAAGGATATCCTGGTTCTTTATATTCAGAGTTAGCCAAAAGATACGAGGTAGCGGCCGATATTGAAGGAGCTGGTTCGATCACCATTATTGGTGCAACAACGCTTGAGTCATTAGAAGATCCTGTACCTGATAATACAGGTTATATCACCGAAGGACAGTTCTTCCTTGAAAATGGTAAACTGAAGTTAGCGCGTTCACTTTCTCGTTTGAAACAAGGGGTGAATGGTAAAACACGTAGCGACCACCGTGCAATTATGACGGCTATGGCTTCGTTATTGGCCGATGCAGAGAAAGCACATGAAGCTTCGGAAGTTGGAGCTGCAAACGATGCTTATTCGCAAAAACTATTACGTTACCGTAGCGACTTTATTAGCAATATTGAAGAGCCCTTTGGCGAACCTATAGAGCTTGAGCCTGCTTTGGATAAATGTTGGGCTATTCTTAAGCGCCATTTCGATCCAACAGAAACTGGCCTCAGTAAAAAACTGATTGAAGAATATTGGGATAAGAATTAATTAAGTAGTAAGATAAAAGTATCAAGAAGTAAGACTTTTTTAAGAACTGTTTTTAGTCTTGATACTCACTTCTGAATACTTGAAACTAATTTTTAAAAATGAAAGAAATGCACGATAATAAAGAAAATCTTGAAAAGATAGTTTCGAAGCTTAAGGAGCAAGGCATTGATGCTGGTGAAGCTGAAAAGCAACGCATTATTGAGGAAGCTAAGAAACAGGCTGAAGCAATTGTATCGGAGGCTGAAGCTCAAAAGCGTACTATTATTGAAGAGGCAAATAGTAAAGCTGAGCAAGCAGAAAATAATGCGCAAACAGCTTTAAAGCAAGCTTCGAGAGATATGGTTGAGGCAACTAAGGTGGCTGTTCTTAAGTATATGGAGTCGATTTTTGGTGGTTTAAGCAAAAGTTTATTCACGCAGGATCAGTACTTACAGGAATTAAGCAAGGCTGTTATTGCTTCGGTTGAGGGTCAGAAAACGGTATCAATACCGGCTGAAACCCTTAAGGCTATGGAGGCATTTATTGCTCAAGCAGGTTTAAAAGAGCAAGTGGAGTTAAAGCCATTGGCCAATAGTGAAGCTAAGATTATAATACAGTCAAAAGAAAATAGTGGTGTTCAGTTTGTGTTGAGCGATAGTGATATACAGCAAGCCATGTTCACTTTATTGAATAAAGATTTGGTTGAGCGCATAACCCAAAACCAGGAGGGCTAAACATGTCAAACTTGGTTTATTTAATGTGTAGTTTGCCTTCGTTGAAGTTTGGCCAGGTACCGCCCATCACTATGGATGAGTTTACCGAAGATGCCAAAAGTCAATTGTCGGCAAAGCACTTTAAAAAACTCGAACCGGTTGATATCTATCAATCATCCGATTCGGAAGGGAAGGTGAGTTTGAAAAGCATTGCCGTTATGTTGGATGAAACGAAAGAAGACATGACGGAGCTTAGAGCATCAAAAGCTCAACGACGAACTCCCAACCTGGCGCAACTTCCACTAGCTGTTGTTAATGCCAATCCATTGGAGCGCGAAAAGCTCATCATGCGTTGGCAGTGGGAAGAACTGGATACCATACAGGCTGGCGAAGCGTTTACATTGACGGAGGTAATGATTTATAAACTGCGACTGCAGATATTAGATCGATTAAACTCCTTTGATAAAGAATGTGGTGCACAGGTGTTGGCATCGGTTGTTAACCCACCTAAAAAGAAGGAGGAATAATGGCTGGAGTAAAAATAAAATATACAAAAACAGAGCGTGCACGCCAGAAGAAAATTCTGAAGGTGTCTCTACGTATGCTGCCTTTGTTCGAAGCGATGGAGAAATCCTTGATGTCAACAATTAATACAATTGCTGAACGCATTGAGGAAATTCGCCAGGTTATTGACAAGAACAACAAAGCTGCAGAGCCATGGGTAGCTGTAATGAGCGATTCACATGTGGATATAAAATCGTTTATTTCGGTTAATGAGGTTATCACCAAACATATTGATGTGGCGGGTGTGCGTGTTGATCAATACGAAGGTGTTGATTTTAACGTGGAGCCGATACAGGATGATACACCTTTGTGGGTAGACGATGCGATTGAGTTAATGAAGGAACAGTTGCAGCTTATGGCTGAAATTGAATGTCTGGATGAACAGATTCGTCTATTAGAAGAGGAACTCTTGGATGTACGTGCGCGTATTAAGTTGTTCGAAAATCGTCGTATTCCGAATGCGAAAATGGCGATACGCAAAATTGGTCAAAAACTACAGGATGATGAGCGTTTAACAATTGCCACAGCCAAAGTAGTTAAAACCAGTCAAAAGGAAGGAGTGATGGCATGATTACAAAAATGAAAAAATTATTGCTCTTCATGGCTCACCCAACCAACGATATGGATGATGACCTAACGATATTAGGCCAATTAGGTTTGCTGCATGTCTCACCATTTCAGCCGGCTAAAGATGAGTCGATAGAAAGGGTTCAAGAGCGCATTGAGCAATTGGAGAAGGCTATTTCCGTATTGGATGATTGTGAGGCCATTGAGTCATCTTCATCAATTGATGTTATAGATTATTCTAAGCAAGAGAAAGGTGAAATAGCTTTACTCGATAAAGTAATAGATACCAATGGTTCGATTAAAGAACTTCAAAGGCAGATAACCGAGCTTACCAAGGCAAAGCAATGGTACGAGAGTTGGGGTTCTGTTTCCTTGGATGATTTAAAAACCATAAATAACAACGGGGTTTACCTAAAACTTTACGAAGTTCCTGAAAAAGATGTGAAGAGCATTCAGGCTGTAGGAAATGTTCAGGTTGTTGGAAATTCTAATGGTCTTAGTCAGGTGGTTCTAATCTCTGAAGATGAAGGGACTACTCTGAATTATCAGCAAATAGAATTGCCCCTTAAATCACAGCAAGAGGTAGAACTTTCTTTGAGTGAATTGAGAGCTGAATTGGCATCTGGTCAAGAATTTTTACATAAGTTGAATGCTCAAAAACCATTGTTGACAGATGCTTTAGATGAAAGAAATCGTCGTCTGAAGGTTCGTACCGTTAAGTATGGTGGTGTAGCTTTTCATGATAAGTTGCGTTGTTGGGAAGGATTCCTTCCTGAGAATAAAGTGCAAAATGTTGTTGATGAAGCTGAAAAGAATGGCTGGGGTTACATGGTTAAAGATCCGCGACCTGACGAGTATGATTTTGTACCTACTTTGTTGCATAATCCAAAATGGACACATAAGATTAAGCCGGTCATGAACTTTATGGGATTGGTTCCGGGTTATGACGAGCTTGATGTATCAAAGGTATTTTTAATCTTCTTTACATTTTTCACGGGTATACTTGTGGGCGATGCTGGTTACGGTCTTATCTTTTTTGCACTTACACTAATAGCTCACTGGAAAACAGGTTTTGTTAAGAAGATAGAGTTTGGTTTGTTTTACACGCTGTCTGCTTCTGTTATGACATGGGGTGTGCTTACCGGAACTTATTTTGGAGCTGAAACCATTGCGAATATTCCATTTTTAAAACAATTGCAAGTACAGCAACTGGCTAGTTTTGGTGGCGAAACCCTCAAAATTCAGCAGTTTATGTTCTTGATTGGAGCTATACATTTAACCATTGGTCACCTTCAAAAGGGCTGGAAATACATCAATAGTGTATTGCCAATAGCTCAGTTAGGTTGGGTAGCCATTGTTTGGGGCCTTTATTTTATGGTGAATAAAATGGTGCTGGGCATCGAAGCTCCTGAATTTATGGTGTGGTTATTTATTGGTGGAGCCATATTGGTTGCTTTGTTTTCAAGTCCGGGTCAGCCTGTGTTAAAAGGTATGTTATCATCTATTGGTAATTTACCCTTGAACGTAATTAATGGCTTTTCTGATGTTATTTCGTACATCCGTTTGTATGCCGTTGGTTTATCAACCGTGTTAATGGCGAGTAGTTTTAACGACATGGCTATAGGTGATGGAATCACAACCATTGCTTCAGGGATAGGTGCAGTGCTAATACTTGTACTTGGTCACGCTTTAAATATGACACTTGCAGCAATGGCAGTATTAGTACACGGTGTTCGACTAAATATGTTGGAATATGCTGGTCATGCCAGTGTAGAGTTTTCGGGTAGTGAATACAACCCGTTTAAATTAAAGAAAAATAAGTAAAATCTAATAAAATTATATACGATGACATTATTAACAGTAGTAAATGGATTTGGTGGCCACGCCATCGCTTTAGGAATCGCAGGAGTAGGTTCTGCAATTGGAACAGGAGTTGCTGCCATGGGAGCAATGGGACTTTGGAAGCAGTCGATTAAAGACAAGAAGAAGTTGCCTGCATTGGCATTAGCAATGGTTGGTATGCCTTTGAGTCAGGTGATTTATGGTATGATTTTCATGAATGCTTTAATTGGAGCTGACCTAAACCCAGATAGCTATATGAACCAGATGGTATTTGCATTATTTGTAGGTATTGCCATTGCTGCTTCTGCTATTATGCAAGGCCGTGCTGGTGCTGCCGCTTGTTCTAACTTAGCTGTAGATGATAAGCAAGGAGCAGGTATGTATATTGCTGCCATGGGTGTGATCGAAACAGTAGCTCTTTTGGCTATGGTATTCGGTATGGGTGGTATCCCTGGAGCATAAGCTCAGATCTAATTTAAAATAGAATAATCAAAAGAGTTGGCTATCTTTGCCAGCTCTTTTTGTTTATAGGAGCAGATGGATTAGTCGGTTATAATTATAACTACTGACTACTGCCTTTTGACTAGAAACTAATTTATACATGAATTTAACAGGGCAGTGGCAGTTTTTTGAGCAGTTTGATGCGGGATTTGATATGGGGCATGCCGTGTTTAAACAGTCGGGGACATTAATATCAGGCACTTTAATTTATACCGAGTATATCTACGAAGAGGCTTCTTTTCTGATTGAAGTTGAAATAGAAGGTGAAGTGCTTGACGATCGTTTAATGTTTGTTGGTAAAAGCTACGAAATTTTGGACAGTCCCTTTGAAATTGAATATTGCCTTGATGAGCGCATTGCTGAATTGCTTGATCCGGATCGTATTGAAGGGCACAGTGTCGACGACCAAGATTTGGAAGGACGATTTATTCTTCGTCGTCTTGAGTCGAGCTTAAGTTAACTATTAATCTACTTGACTTTCCGTTTTTAGTTACGTATTATTGATTAATGATTCAGAAGTGTTGATCAAGTTGCGTTTTGCGTACACTAGAATCCAAACCTATCTTTTACTCATCTCGTATACTACTTTATAGCAATTGACTCTTCGTTAGTTGTTTATTATCCCCTTTATCGAAGACGTTCGGTAGTGACTTTACTTACGGTCAAATAGCGGCACCGGTATCTTAGCTTTCCTGGAATGTATAAAATCTATGTTATGAAACGGATTTTGTTAATGACCGACTTTTCGGATACTGCCAGGAATGCCGCCATGTATGCACTCAAGATGTTTGAAAATGAAAAGGTGTATTTTGATCTCTTAAACGCCTATGATCTTGAGTTTAGCGGTAGTCCTTACATTATGCAGGTTAAGGAAGAGTTGGCTGAAGAGAGCCTGAAAGGCCTTAAAAATGAATTGTCCCTCTTGCATCGGCGTTTTCCCAATGCACGCGTTGAATTAGCTTCTCGTTTTGGTTCTTTGCTTGATGTTGTTCAAGGCGAAGTTGAAGAGTTCAAGCCCGAACTTATTGTCTTGGGTTGTCGTGGTGAAACGGCACTGGAGAACTTCCTTCTTGGCAGTAATGCCTACGAAATGGTTAAGAATGTTGAAGCAGCCATTTTAGTTGTTCCTAAACACGCCAAGTTTAAAAAACCAGAAAAAATTGTGTTTGCCACCGATTTGAAAGATTTTTCTGTTGATGATGTGGTTGAACCTTTGCGCGATTTAGCCCATCATTTCCATGCTGGTATTTCCTTTGTTAATATTTTGGAGGATGACTACGTTAATCGATTTGATGCGGAAGATAAAATTGCAGCACATTTTCAAGGATTAAACTTGAGCTTTAATTTTATCGAAGGTGAAAATGTAAGTAATGGTATTCTAAAATTCATGGATGATAATGATGCTGATATGGTAACTTTAGTTAGGCATCACGAAAGTTTCTTTGAGCGCTTATTCCACCCAAGTACCACCAAACAAATGGTGCTTCATCCTGAACATCCAATGCTTATACTTCACGATTGAGCATAAAAAAAAGAGGCCAATTGGCCTCTTTTTTAGTATATGATAAAGTTCAAATTACTTCGAAACTCTTTCTAGCCATTTTAACATGAATAACATGGTGAACATTGAGATGATACATGCAACCACGAAGATTGTCCATGTTGCCCAAATTGGAATAGACTCGTAAAAGATTGCACCAATAAATAATAACTGGTTTCCTAGTGCTGTTGCACCTAACCAACCACCTTGCATAATACCTTGGTATTGCGGTGGAGCTACTTTTGATACAAATGAGATTCCTAAAGGACTGATAAATAACTCAGCTACCGTTAAGATAAAGTAAGTACCAATTAATAGCATTGGTGTTACTTTAGCTGCATCGTCTAGCGGAGTACCTCCTTGTGAAGGATCGATAGATGAGAATAATGGTAAGCCTACTGAACCAAATACCATAACAACAAATCCTAAAGCGGCAATAAACATGCCAATCGCTATTTTCTTTGGAGTAGAAGGTTCAATGTTACGAGCCCTCAACCATCCAAATATCGCCATTATTACAGGAGTAAGGAATACTACGAAGAATGGGTTGATGGATTGGAATAACTCTGCACCTTGAATACTTACACTGCCAAGGTTAATGTTGATGGAGCTAAGATCTGTAAAGTTCTTAGCGAACATTGTAAGTGTTAAGCCATTTTGGTGGAACGAGAACCAGAAGAAAATTACCACACCAAATACTGCAAATAATGCATATAAACGTTGCTTAACTTCTTTAGCATCCATCTGTGGAACTTTGTCTTTTGAAGCTTCTTCATGTACTTCGTGCCCACCAGGATTTGGAAAGTTTTTCTTATTTACAATATAAACAACAAATGAAATTAACATTGCTACAATAGCAGTTCCAAAGGCATAGTGGAAACCAGTAGAGAATACACCAAGGTATTCATTAGCGAAAGCGCTTAGGTCTGCAACTGCAGATCCGTTAGCTGCATCAGCCATCTCTTGAAATTTCGTTGTTGCTTCTGCAGAAATAGTTCCATCATTGAATGAGTGACAGATTGCCGGAAGATCAGCATTGTAGTTAAAGCCGTTATGACTTAACCACCAGTTACGAACACCAACAGCTGCGAATGGAGCAAAAATGGCACCTACATTAATAAACATGTAAAACAATGAGAAACCAGAATCACGTAACTTGCTGTATTGAGCGTTGTCATACATTTGGCCAACTAGTGCCTGAAGGTTTCCTTTGAATAAACCATTACCGAATGCAATAACAAATAATGCGAGGCAAGTCATTACTAATGTAAATGTTGAAGCAGGAGAAGGAATAGCTAAAAATACATAACCTAATCCCATTACCACCAAGCCACTCAGAATGGTTCCTTTATAATTTCGTGTTTTATCAGCAATAACTCCACCAGCAAGAGCTAGAATATAAATTAGAGCGTAAAATACGGAATAAATAATTCCAGCATCTTTACCATTTAATCCAAACTTGGCTTGTAAGAAAAGCACAAGAATAGCCATCATCGTATAAAAACCAAAACGCTCACCCATATTAGCCAGTGCTGCAGGTATGAGTCCTTTAGGATGTTGTTTAAACATATCTATTTAATTTATAATTAGTTGTTATTTTCAATGGAAGCAAAAATATACAAATTTGTTTCACTTACAAATCGTAAGTATCATGTTGCAGAGCACACTTTGCTTAAAGTGTTGAGAGGTAGTTGTGTAATGTGGTGTTTATTTTTGTTTTTAGGGCCTTATTTAAAATTATTATAAGGTTGATGTTAATTTGTTAATGTGAGTTGATCAGCGATAATTATATTGAGATGGATCTTCTCTTTAACTAAAGTTTGTAAATTTGGTTATCTATAAAATCTATTGTAATGAAATTATTCCCCGTTTCTCAAATTTCAGATATTGATGCTTATACCGTACAAAATGAGCCCATAAGTTCCATTGATTTAATGGAAAGAGCTTCACTGGCTTTTTGTTGTAAGTTTATTGGATTATACGGATTAGATATAGGCGTGCTTGAAAGTATTGATGTATTGGTTGGGCCTGGAAACAATGGTGGCGATGCTTTGGCTATTGCACGTTTATTAAGTAATAAAGTTAATCGTATTAGGGTTTGGCTTTCGGTTGATGATAATAAATTGAGTGCCGATGCGCTAATTAATTTGAATCGTTTAGAGGGAATAAGTAACATTGAATGTTCGACTGTAGCAGAGGTACATCAATTACAAGCTATAGATGAGAAATCTGTAATTATTGATGGTTTGTTTGGGTCGGGCTTGAATCGACCACTACAGGGAACGCAAAAGGAGCTTGTGCAATTAGTTAATAGCCTAGAAAATGATGTTGTTGCCATTGATATTCCTTCTGGTTTAATGGGAGAAGATAATTCAGCAAATGATTTGCATGCGATTATAAAGGCTGATATTACTATTTCATTTCAGTTTCTAAAGTTGTGTTTCTTATTGCCTGAGAATGCTGAGTATGTTGGACTTTGGAAAGTGGTTGACATTGGACTGCACCGAAGCATCATTAATCAAAAATCAACTCCTTATTATTATACAGGTATTGATGAGGCTAAAAGTCTTTTGAAGAAGCGAAATGCCTTTGCACATAAAGGTAAGTTTGGGCATGCCTTGTTATTGGCTGGTTCGTATGGTAAAATGGGGGCAGCTGTTTTGGCATCGCGTGCTTGCTTGAGAGCCGGAGTTGGATTGTTGACTGCCCATGTGCCACGTTTAGGTTATGATATTATTCAAACAGCGGTTCCCGAAGCAATGGCAAGTGTTGATCGATCTGATATACTAATTTCAGAATTTCCTGAATTGGATACTTTTAATGCCATTGGTGTTGGACCAGGTATGGGGACAAAACCTAACTCGTGCTTGGCACTTAAAGAGTTGCTTAAGATGGTTAGTGATAAACCATTGGTGCTTGATGCGGATGCCATTAATATACTTGGCATTGATCCCGAGTGTTTGAGCGCTCTTCCTCCCAATACAATATTAACGCCTCATCCTGGAGAGTTTGATCGATTAGTCGGAAAATTAACAAGTGGTTTTGAGCGATTACAAAAGGCAATTGGTTTTGCAAAAAAGCATCAATGCATTGTTGTTTTAAAAGGGGCATACTCAGCTGTGATTGATTCTTCGGGTGATTGTTATTTTAATTCGAGTGGTAATGCAGGTATGGCAACAGCTGGCAGTGGAGATGCCTTAACTGGTGTTGTGTTGGCACTATTGGCACAAGGATATGAGGCCCTTGATGCAGCTCGATTAGCAGTGTATCTGCATGGTTTAAGCGGTGATATTTATATCGGGGAGCAAGCGCAGGAAAGTTTAACAGCGAGTGAGCTAATTGATTATCTTGGGAAGGCCTTTTACAGGATGCAACAAGAGAAATAGTGAACGTGGTTAATGTTAGGATAAAAGGACTGTGACTCTGCTTTATATCATGTTTTAACACATGGTTTCTAACTTGGCTTTTTGAAATTTTCGTTTACCTTTGATGCTCGTCGTTTAATTACGACAAAACCATTAATTGTTTATATTGTGTACTATTTGAAAATGATAGTGTTATGAGAAAGGTTTTTCTTTACATATGTCTTGGGATTGTAGTGGCCTCGTGTGCCGTAGAGCAAACTATTCCATCGAAAGTGAACGTTAAAGAAGTCTCAAAACTTTCCAATGCTTCCGTTAATTCCTTGGTTTATGCTTTGCCATCAACCAAAATTAGAGTTGAAGTGAGTGTGGAAAAAACGATAAGTAAAGTTGGGCCGTTTTACCGCTATTCGCAGAAAATGTTAAATGTGACTGATGTGGTGACTAAGGATGATGAAAAATGGGCCATTAAGGATATTAATTTAAGCACATTTGGTGTTGCTGATTTAGACAAGCAATACGCCATTAGTTATTCAGGCGAGAGTGTTGCGCCTTTGTTGAATGTAAATAATGAAGGTGTTTTAGTGGGTGTTAATCTTAGCGATTTGCCTAAGGAGTCTTGTACTTTAAAAAGTTACAATGTGCAAGAGGTGCCTTCTGTCTCAGACATTAATTTTAACGCCGTTCCGATGATGGAGAAGCAATTGGCCAAAACGTCAACGGCTGCCATGGCCGAAGAAGCTGCCAATTTTATATATAAGATACGCAAACGTCGTTTTAAAATTTTGGCCAGCGATTATGAAAACCTTCCTCCTGATGGAAAATCGTATGAAGTAACGGTTCGAGAGTTAGATGCCTTGGAAGAAGCTTATCTGGAGTTGTTTATTGGCAAGGTTGAGAAGGTGGAGCTTAATTATACTTACGATATTCACCCTAATGCTCTAAGTGCAAACAATGACGTACTATTCCGTTTTTCAACCGTACAAGGTGTGGTTGATAAAATGGACATGAGTGGCGCACCAGTCTATATTGAAATAGATGCCGAGGAGAAGGAGTTATTACCAGATGCACCTCTGCCTATTACCAAGGAAGAAGTAAGAACTGGTTTATACTATTGTCGCCCTGGTAAGGCAACTGTGAAAATTATTGATCGAAATAAATTATTAAGGTCACAAGAGGTTTATCTGGGACAATATGGACAAGTAGTAAATATGCCATCTTCTGTTCTGGAAGAAAAAAATATAAGCATTCAGTTAGACAGTAAAACAGGTGCTTTAAAATCGATAGAGAGAAAATAAATTATTGAATAATCCCCCTTATTAAAAAATGAAGTTATGAGTAACGAAATTGCAAAGTTATCTCCTCAGGGTTTGTGGGAAAGCTTCTACAAACTAACTCAAATTCCTCGCCCTTCAAAAAAGGAAGGTAAAGCCATTGACTTTATCGAAGAGTTTGGTAAATCATTAGGATTGGAAACAATTCGTGATGAAGTAGGAAATGTAATTATACGCAAGCCTGCTACACCGGGCATGGAAGATCGTAAGGGTGTTATCCTACAGGGACACATCGATATGGTACCTCAAAAAAATAGCGACAAAGTGCATGATTTTGAGACTGACCCTATCGAAACAATGATTGAGGATGGTTGGGTTACTGCCAATGGAACCACACTTGGTGCCGATAATGGAATTGGAGTAGCGGCTGCCATGGCTGTACTGCAAGCTAATGATTTAGTTCATGGGCCTGTTGAAGCTTTAATCACCATGGATGAAGAGGCGGGTATGACTGGTGCAAATGCACTTAAGCCAGGTTTATTACAAGGTGATATTCTTTTGAATATGGATTCAGAAGATGAAGGTGAGTTGTATGTTGGATGCGCAGGAGGTTCTGACGCCAATGTTAAGTTCTCTTATACTGAGGCGGAAGTGCCAGCAGGATCTGTTGCTTTTCGTTTGGCTTTAACCGGACTAAAAGGAGGTCACTCAGGATTAGATATCGTACGTGGAAGAGGTAATGCTAACTTGTTATTGTTCCGTTTCTTAAAGTATGCAATTGCTAATTTGGAAACACGTTTATCATCTATTGATGGTGGTAGTTTACGTAACGCTATTCCTCGTGAGGCATTTGCTGTTGTTACCGTTCCAGCCGCTATGGCAGATGAGTTTACTGATGGACTTGAAGAGTATGAAGATATGTACAAAGCTGAGTTTGGCGATGTTGAGCCTTACTTATCGTTTGTAGCTGAGAAAACTGATTTACCTGCATCATTAATCGACGAAGTAACACAAGACGATATCGTTAATGGTATTATAGCTGCACCAAATGGTGTAATGCGCATGAGTACCGATATGGAAGGATTGGTTGAAACATCAACTAACCTTGCTATTGTGAAGTCGGCTAATGGAGTAGTTGATGTACAATGCTTGATGCGTAGTTCGGTAAATTCGGCTATTGAAGACCTAGAGTCGAAAATGGAAAGTGTATTCCGTTTAGCAGGCGCTGAAATTAATTTTGGAGGTCAGTATCCGGGTTGGAAACCAAATATGGATTCGCCAATCTTAAAAGCCATGCAAGACGTTTACAACAACAAATGGGGTAAAATTCCAGAGATTAAAGCGATTCACGCTGGTTTGGAATGTGGTATTTTGGGAAGTGCCTATCCAAATTGGGATATGATTTCGTTTGGTCCTACCATTCGTTTTCCTCACTCTCCTGATGAAAAAGTAAATATCGAGACTTGTGAGAAATTTTGGGATTACTTAGTTGAAACACTTAAGCATATTCCTACAAAATAAACCCTTAATAATGGTTAGCTGTCACCTCGATAGCTAACCTTTTTTATATCTAACTAAATTCAAAATGACTGACAAAATTCAAAAGACCTTGCGCGACTCAGCTGCGTTGCGTTGGGGAGCCTTAATTTTATTAAGTGCATTAACTTTTTCAACCTATTGGTTTCAGGATTTCTTCTCAGGCTTAAAGGGCTTGATGGAAACTGAAATGGGAATTGATAGTGAAGAGTTTGGCCGTATCATCGGGATGACTACTATTGCCAATATGTTTGGTATGATTATTATTGGTGGTATCATGCTTGATAAATGGGGTATTCGCATTGCGGGTATCGTATTTGGTTCAATTGCAACCTTAGGTGGTGCCATTACAGCTGCTGCTGCTGCAGGTTGGTTTGGAGATGATCATTCAACGGTTGTTAACTATATGATTGTAGGACGTATCCTTTTTGGTTCAGGCCTTGAAGTGCTTTGTGTTGTTGCTACGCGTACCATTGTAAAATGGTTTAAAGGTTATGAACTGGCATTGGCCATGGCTATTAATATGGGTTTTGGTCGATTAGGTTCGGCTATGGGTACTGCCTTATCGCTTGATATTGGCGGTGGACATGTTTCTCCTGCGGTAACTTTTGCAGCTACGCTTATTGGTTTGGCACTAATTTTATTCTTAATTTATACAGTTTTTGATATTAAAATTGATAAACAAGAGAAAGCTATTGCAGGTGATCAAGAGAAAGATGATTCTGAAGATTTTAAGTTTTCAGATTTGACAGCTCTAATTAAAAATTCATCATTTTTATACATCGCTTTATTGTGTGTTGCTTTTTATGCGGCCATCTTCCCATTTATGATGTATGCTCCTGATTTATTAATTAATAAGTTTGGTTTTTCTCAAATATTGCCAGCTGCTGGTGAGGTTATTATTGGCGGAAGTAAAGCCTTAGGTGCTGCAAGTGTATATGTTATATTCTTCTTGTTTGCCATCTGCTTTGCAGTTGTTCCAAATAATATAAAGAGCAAAACCTTGGCCTTGGGCGTAAAGGTTGTTTCTGTGTTTTTATTTGTAAGCTACCTTTATTATATGAAGGACGTACTTGCTATTTGGTTGCAAAACGGTGCAAAAACGGCTAGTCTAATTCCTTTAGGTACTATTATCTTCACGCCTATCTTTGGTAACTTTGTTGATAAGAAAGGAAAAGCAGCTTCATTAATGATCCTCGGATCCTTATTACTTATTTTTGCACACGTTTCATTATCTGTTCTTAACAATGTAGTGATTGCCTACTTTGGACTGGTAAGTCTGGGTGTTGCCTTTTCGTTAGTGCCTGCTGCCATGTGGCCATCAGTGGCGAAAATTATTCCTGAGAATCGATTGGGAACGGCTTATGCGTCTATGTTTACTTTACAAAACTGGGGACTTGGATTATTCTTCTGGGGAATCGGAGCATTACTTAAGTTTGTAAACAGGAATCAACTTGATGAGATTGAAGCAGGAAATGCTGTATATGACTATACTATTCCAATTCTTGTTTTGGTTGGATGTGGTGTTATCTCAATCTTTTTATCATTTAAATTGAAACAGTCTGATAAGAAATATGGCTACGGTTTAGAAGATCCTTCATAAGCGCTAGTTATTATTGCAATAATATATTGAAACAGCTATCCATTGGGTAGCTGTTTTTTTTAAAAAACCTAACAGGTCTTTAAGACCTGTTTGGTTGCTGGTTGCTCTTAATCAGATTTGGCACTTGCTATGTTATATAACACATGCAGTTCGGAACAATGTACTGCACTGGCATGATAAATTTTTATACTTTTGGCAACCTAATAGTAAAACTATCATCCATGGGTACGAGTGTGAAAAAGAAGAAGTCATACGTTGATATATTTTTAAATGGTGTTGAGAGAGTAGGAAATATATTGCCACATCCTGCCTTGTTATTCGGAATTTTTGCAATCATCGTACTTGCATTTTCCGCCATATTTGCCTGGTTGGGAACAACAGCTAATCACCCGGCTACCAACGAGACTATTGAAGTTATCAACTTAATGTCTGTGGATGGTTTGCGCCGCATTCTAACTGAAATGGTGAAGAACTTCACCAACTTTGCGCCTATGGGAATTGTAGTAGTTGCCATGCTAGGAATTGGATTGGCTGAGAAGTCGGATTTGATAGGTGCCTTGATTCGTAAACTGGTACTGGCTGCTCCTAAAGGTATATTAACCTTTGTAATTATATTGGCTGGTGTAATCTCTAACGTTGCATCCAGTGTAGGTTACGTGCTTTTGGTTCCGCTTGGAGGCGTTATATTTTTGGTGGCTAAGCGTCACCCTTTGGTTGGTATGGCTGCTGCTTTTGCTGGTGTATCAGGAGGTTTTAGCGCCAATCTAATTATTGGAACTATTGATCCTTTGCTGGCAGGTTTAACCGAAGAAGCAGCGCGTATTGTGGATAAAACCTACACTGTGAATCCGGTAAGTAACTATTACTTTATGGTCGTATCTACTTTTATGGTTGCCTTGGTTGGTACCTGGGTTACCGAAAAGATTATAGCTCCGCGCTTTGGCGAATATAAAGGGGAGGTAACAGAAGAGGAAACCAAATTGGATAAGTTGTCGAAAAAGGAGAAGAAAGGCTTACGTTGGGTGAGCATTGTTTCTGTAACTTTTCTGGCTATCATGCTATGGGGTTTAGTACCAAGCGATGGATTTTTGCGAGGTGCCGATGGTGGTTTGCTAACATCTCCTTTACTTAAGGGGGTAGTTGCTGTATTGTTTATTTGGGCAGGAACCTGTGGTATTGTTTATGGTAAAATAACGGGTAAGTTTAAAACCGATAAAGACATTATGGGGGCGATGGGTGAATCAGCTAAGTCATTGGGGCCATATTTGGTTTTGGTGTTTTTTGCAGCTCAATTTGTCGCTTATTTTAATTGGAGTAATCTCGGATTGGTTTTGGCAGTAAATGGTGCCAATGCTATCAATAGTTTAAACCTAAGTGTTATTCCTTTAATGTTAATGTTCGCTCTATTTTGCGGATTGATTAACCTGGTTATGGGAAGTGCATCAGCCAAATGGGCCTTGTTGGCGCCAATATTTGTGCCTATGTTTATGATGCTTGGTTACTCGCCAGAGTTAACCCAAGTAGTATATAGAATTGGTGATAGTGCTACCAATATTATCTCACCAATGATGAGTTTCTTTGCTCTGATCATTGTTTATTTTCAGAAGTACGATGATAAAGCAGGTATCGGAACCATCGTGTCTACCATGTTACCCTATTCAATGATATTTATGGTGTCGTGGATGATCTTATTAGCCGTTTGGTTACTAACTGGTTTACCTCTTGGCCCAACCGGAGGCTTGTATTTTTCAATGTAATATTAATCGTTTTAGTTTGTATTCGGTTTAACACTGATGATATCGTGAACATGGCTCTGCCTGAGTTTAATTTGATAGAGTCATTAATCGTTATGTCTGAATGGAATTGAAAAATACAGAAGAATGACTATCTTTTCTTAGAAAGTAATAATCTAATGTGTAATAGAGTTATCTTAATTAAGAAAACATTCTTCGATTTAAGAATAGTATGATTCTAATACGTAGTTAGATAATCTTTTATTGAGAATAATAGTCTGTTTGATAAATGTTTGAATATATCTATTAGAAGTTTGAATCTTATTATAATTTGTTTTGCAACATTAATTATATAGATAGCTACAAATAGAAATAAGATAATTCAATTTACCAAAAAGAAAACGTATTTAATAAATAGATAGCGATAATTAATTTTAGATTATTACTATTGCTATTCAGCAAGCAATATCTTTTGAATAGACTGATGCTTTTGAGAATAAGAGATAAGATATTGTGTCAAAAAGCATCGAATGTACATTAAAATACGCGGTCATCGATAAAATTCCTGAGTCCGTTGAAGTAAACTAGTGATGGACATTTAAAATTTTTGAATCAGTAAACAATCACTGCGACTGCCCCTTCGACAAAAGCTCAGGGAGCATTTCAGTGAACGTGTACCGCTAAAGATAGTGAACACCCTCTTCTTTTATTTACTTGTAATTCTTACGGTACATGTATTAGCCCTTGAATTCTTTATTAATTGTCTTACAAATAAGTTTTTAGTGGTTTGACGAGCAATACTCACCAAATCAATTGAAGCAACTAGGGTTTGATTTTGGCCATTCATCTTAAGAGATGGTGATTGACAATGCCCTGAAGCATCACTGTTGGTTTTGTCGCTTGTTAGGTAGCCACCAGAAAAGGTAAAGGATACGGGAACGTTAGCTATGTTATTGTTATTTCGAACGGTAGTATAAGAAAATACACCTTTTTCCAGATTCTGATCAGATACTACTTCATATTCTGTGTGACTGCATTTTAGTTCTAATTCTTGAACGATGTTTACCAAACCGTTTTTTGCTTCGGAGAATAAATCAATTTTAACGCCCCCATCAACAATTGAAGCTTCTTCGTTAAGATATCCGCTTAGGGCATCTATACTGCTGGCATATAACTCCAGGGCCGTTATGATGGATTCTTCAGAGTCATGCTTTTGAGCTTGTTTGAGTTTTAGGTAAGCCAGTTCAAGGGCTTCATTTTTACGTAACTCTTTTCGTTTATAAAATTCACTTTTCGACAGGCGATAAAAGGCATACATGTAATTCATGTCTTCCCATTTATCAAGGTATTCATAACCTTCAAGAAATTCGGAAGAAGTCGCTTTTATGCGGCTTTGAATGTATTCGTGCACGCCATGGTTATCTTCCATTTTATAAAAGCTGGTTTCGCTTTTAATCTGTGTGTTAATCTGTTTTGATAAATCGGATAAGGCGCGTTCTTTGGCCTTATCTTCATAGTGGGCGGCGTATCCGGTTTTCGGAGTTATACCTATTCCATAGTAATAATCAGGTGATTTTGGCCTTTCTTTTAACCAAGCAGGCTTTGAAAGTTCCAATAATTCAGCCTCTTTCTTTTTCGATTGGCAAGCAGAAACTAGGACTACGATTGAGACAAGTATTAGCGAAAAGTATTTCATGATTCAATTCTAGTTCTCAGGTTGATATTCGCTTATCTGTTTGGCCACTTCTACGGCACATTTTGCAAGTGCTTCGCTTTCCAATTGATGGATGGATTTAATCTCTGTCTTATTTTTAAACAAAGCTTGTAAGCGATTGATTGAAGTAGGATCATGGTAAACTTTGTCTTCATCCGAATCTTTGGTAGCAGATTTCCAATGACCTGGAACTAATCGGCTATAATCACCATCGAACTGAGCGTATTGTATTAAATCCTTTGGGCTGGCATTAAAGGTATTGGCAATGGCCAACTCATCGCGATCAATGCGTGTTAAGGAATAGTTTATTTGAAGAATTAATTCATTTTTTTGTCTGAACTCATAATAAACCACCTTATCATAAATCGTTTTCATTTCCTTTAATTTTGTTTCAGGATTAACTGTTTCAACAGTGCGCTTTAGATAGGCTTTCTTTTGAACTTTACTATGACGACCTTGATTACGTATGTATTTTACTATTTCAGTTTTGAATATACTTTTAGCTTCAAATTCGTTGCCGTATTTTTTAGCTAACTGAATGGCCATGTCAGCATCTTTAATGTCATCCCACCCTCTGATGGTTTGTATCGATTGACCGTCGATAACTTTATAAAAAGGTGATTTAATTTGTTTGGTTTTGGCAATAATTTGCTGACGGCTCTGATTTGCTACGGTTAGGTGGCTATAATGACCTGATGTTGCAGGAAGAAAAGCAATGCTTAAGGTCGCATTCTGCAAGGCTTCTTGTTGCAATGCAATACTGTTTTTATAACCTTTAGTCGCTTTGTTTATTTGATCGAAATCGGCATATGCACTACGGTAGCTATTAGTCTCAATAAGGGAATTACCATGGCGATAAATTGGTTCGAATTTGGCTGTTACCCATTGTGTTTCGGCATCTTTAAATTGGCTATCGAAGCGAAGAATCTCCTGAAACTGCTTTTCGGCTACATTAAATTCTTCGAGAGAAAGTGCCTTCATGGCATCCTGATATAAGGTATTCAGATACTTGTCTCTCACCTCCATGTAATAAACCTTTTGCTCTTCGGAGGTAATAACCTGTACGCCTAGAGACGAGAGTAGGTGGAAATAATCTTCAGCTTTCTTATAAGCATAAACGGCATCCTTTGTCGAACCAGTATTATATTTCGATTTGAAATTTTCAATTTTATCGTCCAATACCATTTGACCAGTGCGTTGTAGGCCAAGTTTGGCTTCGATGTTATTCTTATTGGCTTGCAACGATTTTAAATACAAAGCTGCAGCATCGGTGTAAAGTCCGGCACTATCAAATTTATCTGCTTTGTTAACCAGGCGTTTACTGGTGCATCCAGATAAAAGTAAGACACTACTAAAAAGTATTGTAAGGTAAATATTTCTCATATCAATGGTAAGTTAAGTTTACTTGAACGTGAATTAACAAAAAGTGTTCGGTTTTTCAAGGGTTTAATTTAGATTTGTATAAAGCAATTAATTTTTGTGTCATGATTAAGAAATGGATTTCGCCTTGGTTGAACTATTTACCACTACTTATAAGTAATTGGGGCTTGTTTTTATTGTTGTGTGCAACACTCTTTCTTTTGCCTTTGTTGTCCAGCTTATTTATGATAAATATTTTTGACCTTTGTCTCTCTTTTATCATAATGGCGTCGATATTTGCTACGCGTGAAAATAAAAGAGCCCTTGGCGTACTGCAGGCTGTTGCAGCCATATTTGCTGTGTGGATCTCTCGCTTAATTGAAATGGATGCCTTTCATTACATAGCTAAACTGGTGTTGGTTCTATTTTTTCTTACACGAGTATTTAAGTTTATTGGGCAGGTATCACGTAAGCAAAACATTAATTCGGTGGTAATTATCGAAGCCATTAATGGATATTTATTGTTGGGAGTCGCCTTTGGTGTTTTAATTGATTTTATGTTGCTGTCTCACACAGGTGCGTTCAATTTTTTAGCAAGTAATGAAACGGTTCATTTTTTCGATCCCTATTATTATGCCTTTGTAACAATGTCCACTTTGGGGTATGGTGATTTATTACCAATTACACCACCAGCCAAGGCAATAGCACTATTTATTACGCTTTGTGGCCAGTTTTATCTGGTAACAATTATGGCTTTTCTCATTGGGCGATTATTGTCGCAGAATGATAAAAAGGACTAAGTCATCATTGTTATTTTTTCACCTGTCGTTGTCGTGTACTCCTTCATTAAATTAGCCGTAAGACATGAGTGAATTGGTAAGATGGCAACTACATCACCTATCTTTACGGATTCCATTATTTCGGTGCTTACTTTAATAGTACCATGTTCTTGAGAGATGCGGCATACCTCTCCAATAACTTCATTTATGTCCCACTGATTATTATTTAGTCGTAGTGCTGTCCCAAAATAGGGCTCGTCTTCTTCATTTAGTGCGCTATCTTTCGATAAGTGAACAGCACCACCATGAACCACTATTTCATTTCGTTCGGGATATTTGGCTACAACAGGACATGCCAATGCTACGGCGATGCTCTCTTTACTGCTTGATCCGATTTGTGCTTGTGTTTCGTCATAGAAAACAAAGTTGCCCGGGCGGATTTCATCATAGTCGGATAAGTCATTTATTATTGAACACGAAGGTGTATCGCCATAAGAGAGCTGTGCTAATGGAAAATCAGCCGATAGAAATGTTTTTAAAGCAAGCATTTGCTCTTTCGCATCTTTAGCAATGTCGCGAACCTCCTGAATTGATTTTGCTTTGTAGGTGTGTCCGGCATGGCAGAGATAACCAATGAAGATAAGGTTTTTGCATTCTTTTAGCTGGTTCAATAGCATTTGCATTGAAGTGTAATCATCCGCTTTAATGCCAGTGCGACCATATCCTGTATCGGTTTTGATGAAAACACCAACAGGATTTGTTATATGCTCTTCAAGAAATTGGATAGTGTCAAGTGACTCAAGTACAATATTGAGGTTAATCTTTGAGGCCAGCTCATTAATTACCTTCCATTCTAGTATGTTACACGGAAAGGCGATGGTAATATCTTTCCATCCATGGCTGGCAAAGTATTCAGCCATCTTTACCGATGATACTGTGATGCATTCGACACCATATTCCTTAAACCATTCGCCTATTTCAGCTGACTGATGTGTCTTGAAGTGGGGGCGGAGGATAACATTGTTTTGCTTGGCTTTTAGCGCCATGTTAGCAATATTATCGATGCAAATCTGTTTATCTAGTATGAGTGTCGGTCGTGTAATCATCTGAAATCATTTTAAGCAAAGATAGGGAATACACGATTAAACCTTTATTTTTAAGTCATGAATTACTTTAGGTGGATTATTAATAATATGTATCGTTTGGTTTATCTCTATTACCGTATCACTGGTATAGCTAAACGAAAAGTATTGATTAAATCTATCAAGTCATCGCTAAAGTTTCATGAATTAGAAATTCCAGTACGTGAATTTACGGCACTATCTAAGCGGAAAAAACCGATGGGTGATATTAAGGTCATGATTGGTCGCTTTGAAGAGCAGGCTTTTCAGTATTGTATTATGTACGATCTTTTTATACCCCGATATTACCGTCGTAGAAAGCTCGCTCAAAAGCTCGTGTTATCATGCCTTAAGTTTTGCGAGAAAGAACAGTTTAAAAATGTAATTGCGATTATTAAAATCTCAAATGAGGAATCTGTGGCTTTGTTTCAGAAACTTGGTTTTGAGCTATTGATAGAGGATAAGTGGACCAGGTGGATGAAGAAAGAGGTAGAGTTATACAATGAGCCTGCAGTTGTGGCTCTTTATAAAACCAAAAAAACCGGCTCAAATTGAACCGGTTTAAATATCTGATTTTTTATACTTATCTAATTATTGTTTGCTCTCTATCCGGACCAACAGATACAATTTTAATTGGCACTTCAAGTTCTTTCTCTAAATAAGCAATGTAGTCTGAGAATTCCTGTGGAAAATCTTTTTCAGCTCTCACCTTGGTAAGGTCTTGTTTCCATCCGGGAAGTTCCTTGTAAACAACCTCAACATCTTCAGTTAATTCAAAAGGGAACTGCTCGGTGACTTCGTCATTAATTTTGTAAGCAGTAGCTACTTTAATGGTTTCAAATCCACTTAGTACATCACCTTTCATCATGATTAATTGTGTAACACCATTAATCATTACAGCATATTTAAGAGCAACTAAATCAACCCATCCACAACGACGAGGACGACCAGTTGTTGAGCCAAACTCATTACCTGCCTTACGCATTTCTTCGCCATCGGCATCGAATAATTCGGTAGGGAAGGGGCCACTTCCAACACGAGTACAGTATGCTTTGAAGATACCGAATACCTCACCAATTTTATTTGGAGCGATACCCATACCTGTACAAGCACCAGCACATATAGTGTTTGAAGAAGTAACAAAAGGATATGAACCAAAATCGATGTCAAGTAAAGTTCCCTGGGCACCTTCAGCTAATATGCTTTTTCCTTCTTTATTGTATTTGTTTAACTCGTGTTCGCTGTCGATTAGCTTCATGTTACGAAGCAATGCAATACCTTCGTCCAATCCTTTTTCAAACTCAGCAACATCGTACTCAAAATCGTACATGCTTAGCATTTTAATGTGCTTTTGTTTAAGGGCTTCGTACTTCTCATCAAACTTGTGAAGTACATCACCTACACGTAGTCCGTTACGACCAGTCTTGTCCATGTAAGTTGGGCCAATTCCTTTTAGGGTCGAACCAATTTTAGTTTTTCCTTTCGAAGCTTCAGATGCAGCATCCAATATGCGATGAGTAGGAAGAATTAGGTGAGCCTTTTTTGAAATATAAAGATTGTCACTAATGTCGTAACCTTTTTCTTTTAACGAATCAATTTCCTTTTTGAAAGTAATTGGGTCAAGTACTACACCATTTCCAATAATGTTGGCTTTGCTGGCATGAAATATCCCCGATGGAATATTGTGTAACACATGTTTGAAGTTATCAAATTCAAGTGTGTGACCTGCATTTGGTCCACCTTGAAAACGGGTTATGACGTCGTATTTTGGTGTAAGTACGTCAACTACTTTTCCTTTTCCTTCGTCTCCCCATTGAAGTCCCAGTAAAACATCAACCTTCATTTCTTTCTTTTTAAATGTCATTGGTCTTATGACCTGATTCATTGTTAATAACTACTTTGTTGTTGATAGGTAGTTCGTTATAGTAATGTCATTACATTAAAAATCGGATTCCCGCTTGTCACGAAATTCCGATTGGTAAAATTAAGGATAATCCCTTAAAAGCTTATCCTTTTGTTAGTTATTTTTAATAAATAATCTAATTATTCTTCGTTGTCTTTTTCAATACACTCTTTACAAGTTCCGTATACATATAATGAGTGGTGCGAAACTTTAAAATCATGAAATTCTGCGGCGTTATTTAAAACCGTTTGAATAGTTGGATCGCAAAATTCTGTTACATTACCACAATGTGTACAGATAAGGTGATCGTGCTGTTTTGATTCAAAGGCTTTTTCGAACTGAGCAATGTTTTTCCCAAACTGGTGTTTGATCACCAGCTTGCAATCAAGAAGTAAATCAATGGTATTATATAGGGTTGCTCTACTAACACGATAGTTTTTATTCTTCATGAAAATATAGAGCGATTCGATATCGAAATGACCTTCCCGACTGTATATTTCATCTAAAATAGCGTACCTCTCCGGTGTCTTGCGATGCCCGTTGCGTTGGAGGTATTCAGTAAAAAGCTGCTTTACCACATCCTTTGTTTCCACATTATTCATATGTAGTCTCAATTAAAATAGAGTCTAAAAATAGGTAAAATCGGATTAAATAAAAACTCTTGTTTAGAATTATTATAAATCAGCCTTTTATTCTTTCCTGCCGTGTTACATTATGCACGCCTTTTATTTTCATGATGTTGAAAATAAGGTTATTTAAATCTTCTGTATTGTGGATGTATAAATAGATGTTGCCCTCAAATATGCCATCATGACTTTCGATGTTTATTGAGCGCATGTTCACATTTTGATCTTCGGAAATGACTTTAGTGATTTTACTAACGATACCCATTTGGTCAATTCCACTCAGATTAATCAAAGCTAAATAAGATAGTATTTTGTGCGATTCCCATTGAGCCGATACAATGCGATCGCCTTGGCTCGACATTAGTTTAATGGCAACCGGACACTTTCTGCTATGTAAAATTAGCTTCTCATCTTCATCTAAAAAAGCCAGGATGTCATCGCCCGGTATTGGATTACAGCACTGTGAAATAGTAAATTGGTCGTTATCGTTATTGTCCGATAATACCAATTGTTTCTTTTTTGAAGGTTTTGCTTCTATAGTTTTTTCAGAATCATGATTTTCATCTCCTTCCTGCTTGTTTCCACCGCTCATTCCAAGAGATAACTTCCAGTATCTAATCCACTTGTTGCTTGTTTTTATACTGAGGATTTTAGGTAGGTTATCGAGTTTCAGATTTCCTTTACCTATTCTAAAATACAGTTCATCGCGTTTAGCAATGTTATGGTGATCCATCAACTTCTTAAGGATGCGTGAATTTATGGATAACTTTTTCTTTTGAAGTGCCTTTTCGAGTACTTTTTCTCCTTTTACAATCAGTTCTTTTCGTTCCGACTTGAAGGCTTCTTTGATACGTGTTTTTGCTTTGGCAGTTGTTACAAAGCTTAGCCAATCGTACTTAGGTTGCTGCTTGGCTGATGTAATGATTTCGACCTGGTCACCACTTTTAAGCGTGTAACTTAGTGGGACCAATTTGAAATTCACCTTGGCTCCGATACATTTATAACCAATATCGGTATGTATATCAAAAGCAAAATCAAGTGCCGTAGCTCCTTTAGGTAATACTTTTACATCACCCTTAGGCGTGAAAATCATTATCTCGGAAGCAAAGAGGTTGAGCTTGAAATCATCTAAAAATTCGAGCGAGTCCGAATCGGGATTATCCAATAATTCGCGAATCATCTCCAACCACTTATCCAGTTCCGATTCTTTCTCTTTTTGTCCTTTGTATTTCCAGTGTGCGGCAAATCCACGTTCAGCAATATCGTCCATGCGCTGAGTGCGAATTTGTATCTCTACCCATTTTCCATTTGGCCCCATAACCGTACTGTGCAAGGCTTCATAACCGTTTGCTTTAGGGGTAGAAACCCAATCGCGCAAGCGGTCAGGTTTGGGCTTGTAGATATCGGTAATCATTGAATATATAGCCCAACATTGCGTTTTTTCGGGAAGCTGTAATTTGGGTTCGAAAACAACTCGAATCGCTAATACATCGTATATTTCTTCGAAGGGTAGGCTCTTTTTCTGCATCTTACTCCAAATGGAATAGATGGACTTGTGACGACCTACTACTTCAAAGCGATAACCTTCCGATTCTAGTCGCTCCTCAATAGGTGCTTTAAAGCTATTAATGAAATCGACGTGTTTTTCTTCGCTGGCTATTACCTTACTGTTCAGCTCTTCAAAAACCTTTGGTAACTCGTACTTTAGGCTTAGATCTTCTAATTCGGATTTTATGGTGTAAAGGCCCAAACGATGAGCCAATGGCGCATAAAAGTATATGGTTTCACCAGCAATCTTTAGCCGTTTATGGTCGGGCATCGATTTAAGCGTACGCATGTTATGAAGACGATCAGCTAATTTGATCAATATAACACGAACATCTTCTACCATGGTGAGCAGAAGTTTTCTGAAATTCTCAGCCTGCAATGAACTGCTTTGATCGAAAACGCCTTCAAGTTTGGTTAAGCCCGCAACAATGGACGCAATTTTTTCACCAAACATGTTCTGAAGATCTTCAACGGTATAATCGGTGTCTTCAACAACATCGTGTAGGATGGAAGCCACAACGCCTTTTGTTCCAAGGCCAATTTCCTCTGCTGCAATTCGTGCTACTTCTAAGGGATGAATAATATAAGGTTCGCCCGATTTGCGGCGCATGCCTTTATGAGCTTCGTGAGCTAATTCAAAAGCCTTGGTAACAAGTTTTTTATTCTCTTCGGTTTGACAACGCGGGCAAGCCTGCATCAATTTGTCAAACTGCTCTTGTATCATTACTTCTTCTTCCCTTTCCGTCATTCACATTGGCGTTTAAAGCGAACTAAAATACTTAATTCTCTTGACTGAAACAATGATTGTATTGTGGTAATAAGTTTATTTAAATAGTTTTATTATTTATGGAACAAAAATATTACAGAATTGATGCTGGCTGTTGTGCTTATTTACCTGCAACTACAGTAATGAAATCTTCTTCTTGTAAATATTTTTTGGCTAAAACTTGGAGTTCCTTTGCGTTAATGCTCATTAACTTATCAAAGAAATCGTGGAAGTATTCAGGAGATATATCCAAATCGAGTAAGCCACGGTAGTTGTCAGATGTGGCAAATGGGCCGTCAAAATTACGGATGACATCTCCACTTAAAAAGTTACGAACCAGTGTGAGTTCGTCCTCGCTAATGAGTTCTTCTCGTAATCGTTTCAATTCATTGAAAACTTCCTTAACCGCTAATTCTCTATTTTCGGCCTTAACATCGGTGCTAATAACAAGGAAGCCCGAATGTTTATAGGTCATTATGAAGGATGAAATACCATAGGTCAGGCCTTTTTCTTCACGAATGTTGGTCATTAAACGTGAACTGAAATACCCCCCTAGTATGGTGTTCAGAATTTGCATGCCATGAAAATCGGGGTGGAGCTTGTTGAATAATGGCCGACCAATTTTCAAGGCCGATTGTAGAGCATCGGCCTTTTCAATGAAGATATTCTTTTTAATCTCGCTTTGAGGTTCAGGCTTGCGATCCTTTAATGGTGAGGCATCGGACCATTGCTGACCAAAATGTTTATTTAATAATTGTTGGATTTTATCGCCTGGCTGCCCCGATATTATAATATGAGTTCCAGTAGGTATGTATGCTTTTTTATGAAAGTCTACCAAGTCTTCGCGACTTATGTCATCAAAGGCGGATAATTCAAGGTAATTACCGTAAGGGTGTTCTTTACCAAATACATTTTGTGTGTAAGCGCGGGTGGCAATTGTTTTTACCTTATCACCTTCAATCAGAAATTCTTGTTTACGTTTTTCAAGTATGGTATCAATTTCCTTTTGCTCAAAAGTAGGGTGCTTAATTATATCTTCAAGTATTTCGAGTGTTTCGGGTAAAAAGTGAGTGAGCGAAATAAGGGTAATAATGGCATGGTGGAACTGTGCCTGTTGCCCAATGTATGCGCCGTAAAAATCAATCTTTTCAGATATCTCACTTGAAGTGTATTTCTTACTTCCTTCGCAAATAGCTTTGTTGCACACCGATGATAAAAGTGATTTATTGGCCTGAATCGAGCCTGCTGGGAAAAGGAAATCAATTTTAGCAACCTCTTGTGAACCTGCTTGTAAAAGATGAACTTTTATTCCATTATCCAATTCAAAAGTATCAATTGGTAATAAGTTGAATTGATCAACTGTTTTAAAATCTGGTGCTGATTGGCGATTTAATGACATCTTAATTTAAGCTTTTGAATGGTAATATAAAGTGGAGCAATTAGTAGATCGAAATGTTTTTTGAGCACGATCAAGAATGTTTTCTTTCGTAACTTCTCGGTATCTCTCCACTTCATTATTTATTTCCTCAGCCTTGCCAAGTAATTCGAATTGGGCCAAGTTCATTGCCTTATTCAGAAAGTTTATTTCAGAAAAAACCAACGATGATTCTATTTTATTCTTCACCTTTTGCAACTCGTAATCACTAACTGCCGATGTCTTAATTTTATCCAGTTCAACTTTGATGGCTTTTTCGGCCTGTTCCATATTTGTTGATGGAAGCAGGCGACCTGTTACAGTGAATAAGCCGGGATCGTGATCGCCAGATATGTAGGCATTAACATCGCTAAAAAGCTGTTGGTCTTTAATGAGCGATTGATTCATGCGCGATGACGAACCATTAGAAAGTACATCTGAAAGTAAATCGCAGGTGTAGAAATCATCGTCTTTTCTACCTCCTATGTGATACATCATCTGTATGGTATCGGCCTGAACATTTCGTTCCACTCTTAATTGGCGTTCTTCGGTTTGTTCAGGTTCAACAGGGATGATGGTTTGAGCTATTTTTCGTTTCGGAATTTCGCCAAACCATTTCTCAGCTAACTTAAATACCTGGTCAGGATCAACGTTTCCACTTACGGTTAATATGGCATTGTTGGGTGCGTAATGACTATAGAAGAAATCCTTCACATCTTGCAGTTGTGCCTGCTCAATATGAGCGATGTCCTTACCAATAGTTGGCCATTGGTAAGGATGCACTTTATAAGCTAAGGGACCAACCAACAGAGGAATGTCGCCGTAAGGTTGGTTTAAATAATGCTGTTTGAACTCTTCGATAACCACCTTGCGTTGTACCTCCAAACTTTGTTCAGAGAAATCAAGCTCCAGCATGCGATCCGATTCTAACCAAAATCCCGTTTCCAGATTCTCAGCAGGAAGCGTTAAATAGTAATTGGTTACATCATTGTTAGTCCAGGCGTTGTTATCGCCACCCACTCGTTGAAGTGGTTCGTCGTATGATGGTATGTTTTTACTGCCACCAAACATTAGGTGTTCAAATAGATGCGCAAAACCTGTTTTGTCTATTTGCTCATGTTTGGCTCCAACGTTGTATAGTACGTTTACGGCTGCCAGTGGTGTGCTTTTATCCACATGAACAACTACACGTAATCCGTTTGCTAAAGTTCTCTTCTCGATGTTAATCATTAAAACTGGAATCTGGTGTTGTTAGCAATTTCCTGCTTGGCTTCGTTATATTCCTTGAGTAATTCAGTCATTTGTTCTTTTACTGGCTTCACCTCGTTAATGAGTGTAGCTATCTGACCAATTTCCAATTCTCCCTCAATCATATCACCTTCGAAAATACCTTTTTTAGCACGGCCTTTTCCAAGTAATTTTTGTAAGTCAAGCGCTGAGGCACCTTCCAGCTCAGCTTTCTGTACTTGCTCGAAAAATGCATTTTTAATCAATCGGACAGGAGCTAATTTTTTTAAGGATAATTGTGTTCCGCCTTCGCCCGTTTCAATAATGCACTTTTTAAATTCGCTGTGTGCCGATGATTCTTCGGATGCGGCAAATAAAGAGCCTATTTGTACGCCGTCAGCACCTAAGGTCATGGCAGTGAGCATTCCTTTTCCTGTGCCTATTCCACCTGCTGCAATTAATGGCAGTGAGGTTAATTGACGAATATGTTGTATCAGTGTAAGCGTAGTTGTTTCTTCACGGCCATTATGTCCACCTGCTTCGAAACCTTCTGCAACGATGGCATCAACGCCGGCATCTTCACATTTCTTGGTAAAACGACCATTGGCAATAACGTGCACTACGGTCATGCCGTTTTCTTTTAATAGGCCAGTCCATTTAGCTGGATTGCCCGCCGAGGTAAAAACGATTTTAACCTTCTCTTCAATCAATATCTGAATAAGTTGGTCGATGTCAGGATATAGTAAGGGCACATTTACGCCCCAAGGTTTGTCAGTAGCCTTTTGCATTTTCTGAATGTGCTCGCGTAATATTTCAGGGCGCATCGAACCAGCGCCAAGCAGACCTAGTCCACCATTGTTACTTACTGCTGAAGCCAATTTCCATCCACTGCACCAAACCATTCCACCTTGTACAATGGGGTATTTTATATTAAAAAGTTCCGTTACTCTATTCATGACTTTGTTATTTGGGGAACAATTCTCTAACGTTTATCTGTAAAAGAGAACAATTCCTTATTTTAAACTTAAACCAGAAATCGGGTTCAATGATTTTTGTTCACTAAACCCGATTTAAATATGTGTTTGTTTTTTATTACTCTCTGATACGACGGCTGCGATTCACTTTTTTCTTGAAAGCTTTCATTTCGCCTTCGAATAAATCGTAGGACACAAATTTACATTCAAGAGGGCCGTTATATAAGGTGTGTTTTGATGAAGTTCTTAAACCAAAATGCTTTAATGCTTCGAAGTTAGATGTGATTAACCATCCTTGCCAATTGTTAAAGTTCTTTTTAAGATGGCTACCAATTGAACGGTAAAAACCATTAATGTCACCTTTCTCCAAGCGCTCTCCGTATGGAGGATTTGTAATCATCATACCACGTGGGGCAGTTGGTAAATTCTCTTTGAAATCAGAACGTACAATACGAATCTGGCGGTTCAAACGGAAATCTAAAGAGGTTTGCTTGGCAATATCTACTGCGTCTGGATAATTATCGCCACCAACGATATTTACTTTAGGATAATGGATTTTTTCTTCTGCTTCTTTGTGTAAGGCTAACCATAAATCCTTGTCGTAATCAACCCAGCCCATAAAGCCAAGGTGTTTACGCTTGTACTGAGGTGGCATATCGCAAGCTAACATGGCGGCTTCCATTAAGATAGTACCGGTACCACACATCGGATCTAGCAAAGGAATGTCCTTATGCCATCCAGCTATTTTAAGCATTCCGGCAGCCAGAACTTCGTTTAAAGGCGCCTTGTGATTTGGATCACGGTAACCACGACGATGCAAAGATTCGCCAGAGCTATCTAATGAAACTGTAAATTGCTCGCTAGAAACATGTATGTTAATTTGAACATTTGGCTGGTCGGTGTCTATTGAAGGGCGAGCACCTGTTTTATCACGAAACTGATCAACAATGGCATCCTTAGCTTTTAGTGCCACATACTTCGAGTGCTTAAATGTGTCGGAGAATGCAACGGCATCAATGGCAAAAGTTGTTTTGTTGTTGATGAATTGCGACCAATCGAAATCGTAAATTTTCTTGTATAATTGATCGTCGTTATTCGCTTTGAAGTTAGCGATAGGCATCAAAACGCGTAAAGCAGTGCGTAGATGCAGGTTGGCCTTGTACATTAGCTCTTTATCACCAGAGCAGGATACAGCTCTTTTTAGTACTTCAATGTTTGATGCGCCAAGTTCTTTTAGCTCATCTGCCAACACACTTTCCAAGCCATGGAAAGTTTTAATCAATAATTGCATATCTTTTTCCCGTAATGTGAAATAAAACCCGAGCCTTTAACCTTTTAAATGATCGTTTTTTATCAGATTCTCCGTTTAATTAAACTGGGCGCAAGTTACGAAACTTAGCTCAAGCAGCAAGAGGCTTAAGGCTCAGATTTAGTTAATGAAAATTAAAAAGAGGATGTTTCAAAAGTCAAAAAAGAATCTTTGAAACTTATAACTAGCTTAAATATATGTTACCCCTAATTGGCTTTGCCGATCTTCGATTCCCCTGAAGGGGTGCGATAGCTATCGCACTTAAGCCTCCACTTTAGGGGAGGTTTGGAGGGGTAGAAATAAAGGTTAAGTTTTAATCTATAAGTTGTCTGGATTTTAAATTCACTTTTGAGA